>WJIN01000229.1 GCA_014730295.1 Promethearchaeota archaeon
GTCGTCCCAGTAGCAAGATGTGTACACAAATTCGGTAGCCCCCTTCGACAAGCCTCGCAGAATCCGCATTTCTCATTTGGATCCACGATCACTTTATCCCCGGCATTAATGTCCCGTATTTGTCCCCCAACATCTCTTACGATTCCGGAAAATTCGTGTCCCAATATAGTATTATCGTTTGCAGGATGAGCTCCTTGTAAAATCTTTAAATCAGTGCCACAAATTCCGCACGCTTTTACTTCAATTAAAATCTCATTTCCTTCGTGAATTTCGGGTTTATACACTTCCTCTATTTTAATTACTCCCGTGTTTTTCCCTTTATCTTTATGAAAGACTGCAGCCAGCATCTTTTCCATATAATTCCACTCCTCATATATAATAAGGTTTTTAGTTGTTATTTATTGATAGGAAATAGTAAACATTCATCTTTAAAAATCTTAATAGTCCCTTAGCAAATAATATTTAATTACTATAAAAGCAATTAATAATTGTTCTATATCTTAAAAAAAAAATTAGGAAATTGAATTATTATGTCAGAAAAAGAAGTTCAAGTCTATGGATACCGATGGATAGTTTTACTTTTATTTATGTTTAGCAATATTACTATGCAAATTCTCTGGATTTCCTATGGTGCTGTAACGATAGAAGCTACTACATTTTATGGAGTAGATGAATTATCGATTTTACTTCTTTCACTAATCTTTATGGTTGTGTATATACCTGTAAATTTTTTAGCATCATGGGTTATAGATAAATATAATTTGAGAATAGGAGCGGGTATCGGAGCAATGTTGGCGGGTATCTTTGGATTTTTAAGATTTTTAGCAGGAAGTAATTATGAATTTGCTCTAATATTTCAAATTGGAATTGCCATTGGTCAACCATTTATATTGAATAGTATTACTAAATTATCGGCAAATTGGTTCCCAGAATCCGAGAGAACTACAGCAACAGGGTTATCATTAATATCTCAATTTATTGGAATTGCCTTGGGATTATTCATTACTCCCATGCTTGTTGTAGGAACCGATCTTACTATAATGCTATTAACATACGGAATAATTGCGATAGTTTCTGGTGTTTTATTCATTGTATTTGTTAAAGCAGAACCACCAACTCCTCCCTCAAAAAGAGCCACTGCAGAAAAGGTATTTATGTTCGACGGAATTAAGCAAATATTTACAAATAAATATTTCTTGATTTTAGTTATCCTCTTCTTCGTAGGTTTAGGGGCGTTCAATATGATCACGACCTATATTGAACTCATATTAGCTCCTCGGGGATATGGTGCTCTTGATGCGGGAATAATAGGGGCAGTGATGTTACTGGGAGGTATCATTGGATGCGTTGTTATGTCTGCTCTCTCTGATAAGTACAAAAAGCGGAAAATATTGATTTTGACCTCAGTTTCAGTCACTACGATATCATTAGCAATATTATCATTTACAGCAGAAGAATTATTATTATACCTATTTGGATTCTTATTAGGTTTCGGAATCTTGTCCGCGGGACCAGTAGCACTAGAATATGCGGTTGAAATTACAGCACCTGTTCCAGAAGCTACTTCGAATGGGGCCTTAATGATGGTAGGACAGATTGGAGGAATTATATTTATTTTGGGACTGGTTGAATTCACAACTCCAGCGGGAGATTATCTTCCCGCATTAATCTTCCTTACAGTTTTAGCTTTTATTTTGGTGATCTTATCTTTATTGTTAAAAGAGACTGATACAAAAAATAATTAGGGAAGGAAACAAATTCTAATTTATTTCTTTTTTTTCTTAATTTTGCAGAAGTATCTGAGTGTAAATGTCAATAATCATATCTATAATCATTTTTCCTAATTCCTTATAGGGTTTTACCTTCCCATTATCTAATTTCCGTAAAGTTTTCAGACAGTTCCAAAGCCCATATTTATCATTTTTTCTTGATCCAAGGGCAGATTCATATTTACCACCCACCAGTAAATATCCCCCCAGTCCTCCCACTGGCGGATATTTTAGGAGGGCTTTTTCAAAATCGTTCTCTAGTTGTTGATTCATAATCTCTAATTTTTTTTTATCCATTACTTCTAAGGCATATGCTAAGGAGTGCTCCATATGCCCAGCATGACCCGCACCCAATAAAATTTGCACAAGCTCATTTCCAATCTGTTTTTGCTCATTTTTTGTGTTTGAGAGTTGAGTTGCTAAGTTCTTTGTAGCTATCATTATCTTATTTACATATTGTTCCAAAATACCTCCAGAACCAATTAATACTTTTTCTAATCTCAATTCCTCTTTAATCACAGTTTCCTCTTTCAGTAATGGATCATTTCCGCCATGTCCGGAATATATGAAGACTTTTGAAGCTTTTAAGCCTAAATTTTTATAAGTATCTATATGATATTTCATAAATTCCTTTACGTTAGCTAAGAATTGGTCGACAGGTATGTATTTGGGTGCCCAGTCCTTCGCCGCATCTCCCGCATGATCCGTTGTATAGGGGATGTGTGCTACATACCGAGATCCTGTTTTTAAGGCTATATGTAGGCCGATATATTGAGATACAATATCATCAATATTTCGAGGTAAAGCATATCCATGCCCTTCAACAGGATTTCCCACGGTAAATATAATCCAATCACCCTCTTTCTTACCGTAAGGTCCCCAATCATCCATCTTGCCTCCCAATTTCAATTCTTTTTGTGGATTTGAATTCACATTTTACACCTTATTATAAATTTCTTAGTCCTTACTATTTTATAACTATTATAATTGATAGTTGATTTATGTAATTATTAATTTTCAAACATATTACAATTGATCTAACTAAATTCAAAAAATAACAAGAAAACTCAATATGCCTGGTCCAGGAATGCAATTAATTGGAAAAGAAGAAAAAGAAGAATTATTAGAAGTAATAGAATCTGGATACCTCTATAGATACGGAAATACTTCTGATCCCCAGTTTAAAGCTAAAGTATGGAATCTGGAACAGAATTTTGCGAAATATACTGGAGTAAATCATGCTCTTGCAGTAAATTCTGGAACGAGTGCTCTCTTGACGGCTTTATGGGCTTTGGGAATCGCTCCTGGAGATGAAGTAATTGTTCCGGGATATACTTTTATCGCAAGTATTACATCAATTATTTTCGCACGAGGGATTCCCATACTTGCAGAAGTCGATGAAAGTTTAACTCTCGATGCTGAAGATGTCAAAAAAAAAATAACTCCCAATACAAAAGCTATCATGTTAGTACACATGTTGGGGAATCCGGGAAATGTTGACAAGATTTTGAATATAGCTGAAAAAAATAATCTCATTCTAATCGAGGATTGTGCCCAAGCATTTGGGGCATCGTATAATGGAAAAACGGTCGGTAAGTATGGAAAAATGGGTGCTTTTAGCCTTAATGTGTATAAAACTATTACTGCTGGTGATGGAGGGATGATTATTACTGATGATAACGATTTATATGAAAGAGCCTTTGCGATTCACGATCAAGGGCACCTACCACTTAGAAAAGGGGTAGAGCAAGGAAAAAGAACCATCTTGGGATTGAATTTCCGAATGAATGAATTGACCGCTGCGGTTGCTAACGCTCAGTTAAAAAAAATTGATCTTATTAAACAAAGATTACGCACTAATAAGAATATTCTAAAAGAGGAACTTGCTGATATCAAGAATATAGAGTTTCGAAAAATATGGGATAAAGATGGAGATGCGGGAACCTTGTTAACATTTTTTATGCCCACTGAAAAAAGCGCTAAAAAGCTTGCTGAGAAATTAGGATGCACCACAATTTCGGGGAGTGGATGGCATGTTTATAGCAATATGGAACATTTACTAGGTAAGATGACAGTGACCAATGAAAACTGTCCTTTTGTATGTCCTTTTTATGATAAGCCTGAAGTAAAATATGAGAAAGGTATGCTTCCACAAACGGATGATTTATTGAAGAGGGGAATAAACATTAGTGTAGGTGTGTCCGATCCAGGACTTGGGAGTGCCTATGGTATTACGATAAATGACTCTCCTGAGAAAATCCGTGCCGTTGCTAATAATCTTAAGGCAGCTATTAGAGAATCATTATAAATAATCATAAATTTGTCTCCATATTATTTTCTTTTTATTTTCGTGTTTCGTCTTTTATAAGGGAAAAATCTCTAAAAAATTAATGTAATCGATAATTATATTATTTAAACAAAAAAGTGTTTTGATACATATGAAAGCAATTGAATTAGATGCAAAATGGGATCCCAAACCTTCATTTAAGCTGGGCTCGAAAGATATTGATGGAAAGTTAACCTATTTGGGATCGCAAGTATGGCGTGATCCTAAAGTAAGACAAATAGATGCTGAAATTCCCGAAATAAAATCAAATGAAGTTTTAATAAAAGTAAAGCGGTGTGGAATATGTGGCTCTGATGTACATATGGCTCAAGCCGATGATGAGGGATATATCTATTATCCGGGATTGACAGCTTTTCCCGCAATACTAGGGCACGAATTTGCGGGAGAAGTCGTGAGGGCGGGAAAACAAGCTATAAATAAAAGAACTAATCAGCCGTTTAAGGAGGGCGAATCCGTGACTGTAGAAGAAATGGTGTGGTGCGGGGAATGTAGACCATGTTGTGATGGCTTCCCAAATCATTGTGAGCGATTGCATGAAATAGGATTTTCAATTGACGGTGCCTATGCGGAATATATTAACGTTCCAGCAAAGTTATGTTGGAGTTTAAGAAAATTGGAAGGTAAGTATGATGATATCTATAAAGCGGGCAGCTTAGTAGAACCTACATCTGTTGCGTATAATGCGGTTATTGAACGAGGGGGAGGAATAAAACCCGGACAAAATGTCGTTATCCTTGGAGCGGGTCCAATAGGAATTGCTGCAGCTAAAATCTTGAAAACAGCGGGAGCTGCTGTCTGTATAGTGTCTGAACCAGAAGAAAATCGAGCTAGCTTAGCGAAGAAAATGGGCGCTGATTATATTATTAATCCACAAAAAGAAGATTTTGTAGAAAAAGTAAAAGACTATACCGACAATGAGGGTGCTGCGCTATATTTAGAAGCCACAGGACTTCCTGGACGAGTCACTGATGACATACAAAACGCTATTTGGGAGTGTAAAGCAATTAATAGTACCGTTGTCATTGTCGCACGAGCAGAAGAAAGAATGCCAATCATCGGAGAATATTTTCAGGTAAGACGAGCTCGAATTGTTGGTGCTCAAGGACATTCTGGACATGGTACTTTTCCGGATGTTATCAGTTGTATGGCGGCTGGGATGGATATGACACCCATGATTACAGAGGAGATTTCGCTTAGTAAAGTCCCAGAGTATTTAGAGCTTCTTCAAACCGATAAGGAAAACTGCAAGGTATCTGTAAAAATTAGTTAATTATTCTATTTTCCTTCTTATTTTTCCAAAGACGTATTTTGCCTCATCTTTCGAAAACAATAGGTCCAAATAGGTGGTTCGAACAAACAAGGGCGATCAAATTGAGGTGCGTGGGGTTTTAAATCTATTATCGGGGACCTATTTAATGCATCCAAATTCTCTACATACAAGATATTTTCCTCTCTTAGTAATAATTTTACTGTTGTGAAACAAAGAGGATTAGGTCGAGCCTGTGATCGAGATGAAAATACCCCTCGTTCAGCAAAACGTGTAAAACCTCCAGGATTTACTTTTCTTAACTTTCGTTCCTCAAAGTCTAGTAAATGCGCCCAATAAACCACAATTATATGTGAATACTCTTCAATCTTCTCTAATGCATCAACAAATTCTTCAACTATATTTAGTTTAGAGACTTTTTTCTCGGAATCCTTAAATCTTGAGTCATTTATATTCGTTTGAACTTCTCCGATTTGTACAATATCAAATTTTTTGGACATTTTTAACTCCCACCCTAAGTTTTACTATAAAATTAGGACTTGCTTTAGCGATTTAAAATCATCTTCAGGAACTCAATGCTTTCCCTTGCAACATCTTCAAATGAAGGTTTCATAATAGTCTCAATTGAAGCGTAATTTTTATATCCTGCTTCTTTGAAAGTATTAAGGAACGCTCTAAAATCAAAATGACCTGTTCCAGGAGCCCGTCTATTTGTATCTGCCAAATGGATATGAATTACCTCAGAAGAAATTCGTTCTAAATCCTCCCAAATAAATCCGGGATCTTCCTCTAGGTTTGTATGATATGAATCAATGAGAAGTTTTAGGTGACTTGAATTAATTTCTTGAAGTAAATCCAATGCGCTCGAAATTGTGTTATATGAATCAATTTCGAAGCTATTAATTGGTTCAAATGCTAACATTACCCCCTTATCTTCAGCTATGGCAGCACATCGTTTTAAGGAGGATATAATATTTAAGCGTTCCTTTTTTGGACTGCTTTGAGAGGAATATCGCCCGCGAATTAATCCAATGATTACTAATGCGTTAGTTTCCACCGCAAATTCCATATATCTTTCAAGTCTTTCTATAGCCTTCTGACGTAGTGTCGCATCATAATGCCCTAATGAATACCCAAATCGAATAAAAGTACTCCCAGTCCCCAAAGCAGAGATATCAAAATTATAGGAATCTATGATCTCTTTTATTTGGAATACATTAATTTTCTCTGGTTCCAATAAACTCAGCTCTATGCCATCATATCCCAGAGGTTTCAAAAATTCACACAAAGATTCAAACTTATTGCTCACCTCATCCACAGGACTCTTCGACTCATTTAGGCCAGAAACAATACTGAGTTTCATAATTATTATTTAATTATGTATATTCACTAAAAAATTTCTTTACCAATATACTAATCATTTTATAATATAGTTAAAAAATATTAGTAGCAGCTAAAGGAAAGAAATGAAAAATGCCAACTAGACCTATTTATGGAAACTGGAATAGTGTTGATTTTCTTGACAAGATTGATAAATATATTTTATGTACCATGGAAGAACCCTGGGAAATAATTAAGCCCAAACTAAGTAGTATTCCCATAAAAACAATATTCAACAGGTTTATGGATATTGATCATTTAAAATGTACATATAATAACTTAGAAGCAACTTTGGAAGATTCCATTACAATTGTTGGACTTGGTGGAGGAACGGCGTGTGATACAGCCAAATATCTTACATGGAAAGCAAAAAAACAAGCTCACAATGATATTGATTTAATATTAATCCCTTCCATTATTTCTGTTGATGCGTTTTTATGCTCTTCGATTGCCGTAAGAGATAATAATAAGGTCAAATATATTGGAGAAAGTCATTCTGAAAAGATTCTTATTGATCATGAACTGATAAAATCAGCCCCAAAATTTCTTAATAGAGCAGGTGTATCAGATACAATTTCCATAACTTCAGCATTAGGTGATTGGGTAATAGGTCATGAAAATAACAATGAACAATTCGATAAGATGGTATTTAGTGAAGCAAAAAAGATTGCCACAGATCTGATGGTTGCAAGAAATGAAATAAGAGATATTAGCGAAAAAGGGATAGAGGCACTAGTTGAGGGATTTTTCCGAGAGGTAGATTTATGTGAAAAATGGGGTAATGCTCGACCAGAAGAGGGAAGTGAACATTTTCTGGCCTATTGTGTCGAATCTATTACTCATGATCATTATATTCATGGACAGCTAATCGGAATGAACATTTTAATCAGTCTCTATTTACAAGATGAGATGGCTGTTTTTTCCATAGACGAGATACGACAATTTTTCAGCGATATAAAACTAGATATATCTCCACAATCAAATAAAATCCCCATAGAAGTATTACGTGAAGCATTTAATAGGATACAGAAATATGTAAAGAATGAAAATCTCATGTATTCCATCTATAATTCTCCAAATTTAATATTGGATGATAGAAAAGTAGATGAAATAATCCAATTTATAAAAACGATATAAAAAGAAAAAAGATAATAATAAACAAAATTACTAGCTATAATGCTAGTCTTCAGCTAAATCCTTTAACATTCCCGCATCAATCCTGTTAAATTCTTCTGCATATTTCACTCCGTATTTTTCCCCTATTTCTCCATATACTAACTTTACTAAAAGAGTCACCCGTATAGGATTTGGGACATCTTCTTCTAATAATTCAACATAGAGATTATTAGCCCTTGCCAACAACATGTTCTGATGGAACCAATTTTCCATGACCGTTTTTTGATAATTTATTGCCTTAATTTTATCATCAATATAATCTGTAATATCCACATAAAAATTTAGAATTGTGGGATTTCTCGCAAATAAATATCTCTCTCCCACCGCATGAATCTCCAATCCTTCTTCAAAATGTTGAGGATAAAACAGATCAAATGAACTCTGCCAACACGCTTCATTTACAGCTCGTGCTGTGGTAACATGGTCCATGTTCTCTTCATCGGTTCCATTCAAATCGAACGAGACGACGACATCTGGTTTATATTTTCTCATTAATCGCACCAATTTCCCTCTAAGCTCATGATAGTCTACGCTATATAATGTATCTGTGAGATATCCTAAATGAATAATTTCTTTTGCTCCTAACGCTTTATATGCTCGTTCAGTCTCCTTTTTGTTTCTCCTTCTGCCTCTTTCTTCAGTTAAGCCTACACAATCGGCATAATCGTCAGTAATTCGCACGCAAATTAGGTCATTTCCCTCTTTTGCTAGCTTTATGAGTGTTCCACCCGCCCAAATTGTCAGATCATCCGCATGTGGGCCAATTGCTAAAACTGTTTTATAACAATATAGCTCTTTTATAGTTTTTCGTATAATTTGTCCCGCTTCTACTCCGATAGATTCTGTTTCATGTCCAATGAATTTCTCATCTTCTATATCGTTGACCCATACTTGTGGATCTAACGACCATTGACTTTTTGGAATAAAATATCCCAATGAATCATTGGAATGGCTTATGACTAGGATTTCTGTTCCTTCTTTTGTTTTCAATACGTCTGTAAGCAGTCCAGGAAATGGCTCTCCTGGAATATTAATCAGATCCAAATCTCCAATTCTCACTTTACTCACAGAGCTTGTAATTTTGCCTTTTTCATAATCTCTGTCTAAAATCCCTAGTGTGTATAATAATTGGAAATCGGGATTTTCTAATTCAAGCTTCACTTCTCTGTAGCGTATTTCAATTGGTGATACACTAAGTTTCTTATGGTTTTCGTACATTTCTGATATTTTAGAAAATACTTTATCTGCAAACATTTCCATTTTATCAAATCCTTCCTCACAATAAATTGGAGATTGGGCTCCACACAAACCCAACGCGAAGAGAGAGATACCTCCAAATTCATCTTCAATCATTCTACAAACTAAACCGGGATAATCACCTGAAATGGATACATTTTCCCGGCTCGTAATCTCTGGTTGAGCAGTATAGTTCCAAAGACTTGCAATCAATTGTCCGTTAGATATGAATTTTAGTAAGTTTAACGTCCCGTCCACGTTTTCTTCGACTCTGTAATTCTCAATCAAATCTGGTAATTCCGATTTTACGATATAAAGTTCCACCTCCTCTAAGCGTTTTTCTGCTTTTATAACTAAATTAACAATAGTATCTATAAGGAAAATCATATATTTTTCATTGATGCCAGATTTCCCTATTATCGGACCCCATAGACCCATGGTATCGGGTCCCGCATGAGTGTGTGTTGAAAATATATATACATTTTTATAGGAATACCCATAGGCGGCCAGATGATATTTTATTTTATCAATAAAATCCGCTAATAATCCAATAAGCTCCACAGAAATGAAAGCAATTTTCTGATCTCCATCTGAAAGAATAAGCGCACGGGTATATATTGGATCGTGTACCTCCTTTATTTTTGGAGCCATCATAGTTAAATATCCCGCAATATAGGTGTCTCCGGTACCTTCTGGTGGAATAATCTTCTCTTTAGCAGCCCCACATTTTAATACCATTTTAAGATCAACATATAAGACTTTTAATTATCTTTTATTAAATTGTTTAGTAAGATTCTCAAAAAATAAAAAAAAATAAATTAGCTTATTTAGCTGGATGTTTCAAGCCTCTTTTTTTCATGTAATTGGTTTTTCATTTTCTCATTTTCAGCGACTCTCTCTTGGGTCAATGGATAGAAGTACAAAAGAATGATTGCAATTACTAATATTATCACTGGCCAGTAAATCTGCACTATTGGGAGGATAATTGGTCCCAAAGCAGGATCTCGAAGTTCATAATCTCCCCAACCAGCTCCCCCAAAAACTAAAGCGAGCACTATGAGATTTATGGCTCCTGATAATCTATTAAATAATGCAACAACACCATAATATGCACCTTCTCTTCGAACACTAATCCCAGAGCGCACCTCGTCATCATCTATAATTTCTGCGATTCCTTGATCATAAATATATAAAGAGCCTCCAAGTCCAATTCCCACGAATATTATGAAGAGATACGCTGTTAACTCATCTGTAGCTAATAGGAATAATAACAGAGAAATTGCCCAAAAGCCCGCAGCCATCATATAAGATTTCCTAACTCCGTATTTCTTTCTTAAATACATCCAAAGCGGTGTCGATGCAGCTGAAACGATTAATCCGACCAGCATTATTAACCCGGGATCTTGTGAACCAAATAATTCTTCAGCATAGATTGGGATTACTGTGGGAAGAATACCATAAACAATGAAAATAGCTAACGCTATAACACAATAAATAATGAAGGCTTTGTTTTTAAACGTGATTTTATACGATTCTTTCCATGTAGGAGCATTTTCCACATCTTTTGAGAATTCCTTTCTCTCAAAACATCCAAACTTTATCATAACGGCAATGGTTATTCCGACTATTATCGCTGCGATAATTCCATTAATTACATAATCTAAAGGTTGAGCATCTACAGGTGCGCCAATAAATATTTCGGGCAGTAAAAAGGCTAATCCCACCCCCAAAATGGTAAATATATTCCTCCATATCCCAAGCGAACTTCTATCTTCCATAGTTAGAAACATCTCCGGCCAAAGTCCATTGAAATTGACTGTATATGTTGTAAAAACTAAATCAAAGACTATTAAAATTATTGTCAAGTAAATGAAGGTTAGGATGTCATTTCCGGTCGGTGGTGTCCAGATTAATATCATTAGAATACATAAAGGTATAGCACTCACGTAAATCCAGGGTTTTCTTCTTCCCCATTTGGTTTTTGTTCGATCAGATAATACACCAATCAACGGATCATCAATAGCGTCCCAAATTGAATAAATAATGAAAGCCAACGCATACCAATAGATATTCAAGTCAATAACAGTGTAATAGAAGGTAAATCCAAGAAATAAGAAGTTTTGTAATGAGAGATTATCAGCAAGTGTACCATTCGCATAGGCAACTCGTGTTCCAAAGCTAGTTTCTATTGAATTGTTTATTTTGATTTTTTTTTGAGACATATGTAAATTTTGGTTTCTTGATATTTAAAATTAAATTTCAATCCAAAATTTTTGATATAATATCTAGATTTAATAATATATAATGAAAATACGCTCGATTTTATTTTATTGAAAGGTATCTGAACTTGTCATAGGTAATTAACCTAATATGAAAAATAACAAATCATAAAGAATTTAGCAGATATCACTCATTATTACATAATTCTTTTATAAAAATAAAATAATAATAAAAATGACAAAATGGAATATTCCTCCTAAGGGAGGACATATGGATCTGCCAGACGGTATCTATTTACAAAATATGTCTATCAAAGAAATCAATGAACGTCTAGAAGAGAATGATATTATCATCGTTCCCATTGGCTCCACAGAAAACCACGGTCCAGCAGCTTGTATCGGAGAAGATACTTTTTTAGTCACTCGAATGGCAGAATTGATTGCCGAAAAAACAGGATGTACTGTAGCCCAACCCATCTGGTATGGAAGTCATCCTTATCATCATTTAGGAATGCCCGGCTCGATTATCGTCCCGGAGGAGATCTTTAAGGGAATGGTTCGAGCGGTAATTGCGGGACTATGGAATATGGGATTTCGTAAACAAATCTTATTAAATGGACACGGACAAGAATATGTAATCCCTTCTGCGATTCATGAATGGGCTAAAAATTACCAATTGCCAGCGGTACTCTGCAATGTAAATTGGTACCACGCAATCCCTCAGCATTGTATGGACGAAGAGCATGGCGGGCCCTTTGAAACACCGTTTATACATGCAGATGAGGCCGAAACGTCCTTCTCAATGGCTCTCTTTCCAGAAATGATTAATATTGAGGATGCGTGTGATAATGAACCACAAGGGTGGATGCCCGAAGGACATGTCGACAAAGCGGGAAATATTTATCAAAGACCAATAAAATGGTATGGGCAAGTGGGATTTGGTCCTGTTGAAGTGTCTGCCTATCCAGAAGGTAACGTTGGATGTCCCAGTAAGGCAACATTGGAAAAAGGAAAGCCGGGAATTGAAGCGCTTTTGGATTATTTGGAAAAATTAGTAAATGATATTATAGAAACATTTCCCCCAGGAGAACTCCCTCCAATCGAAGGAATAACTCAAAGAGATCCAAAAGAGGTCAAAAAATATCTAAAAGGACCATTAAACGGCGGAAAAAGTATCTATGAATTACGCTATCCTCCTTAATTAAAATTAGTAATTTTAAATTTCAATTTTTCTTTTCAATTCTTTTTATGATTTTGAAATTTGTAATTATTAGTAATTCCAAGTGATTATTTATCTAAAAATTACTAAATTTTTTTAATAAAAAGAACTATTATCATTAATAATGAGTGTGAGATTAGATCTTGACTCCATTTTGGAGAATCTAATGGATAACTTAGGAGAAAAAATATATTTTATCATCATCTCTTCGGAAAATGGGGTAGTTATTAAATCCTATATCAATGAGGATGAATTTAATAAATCCGCAATAAGTTTGAATATTGCCCAAGCGTATGAATCTGCAGAAGAAATCACAGAGGCAATCGGAATTCATCAACCCGACTTCACACTCATCCATAGCGATAATTTTTATATATTAAGTATGAAAGTGTTAGAAAAAATTGTAATTTTACTCCTCGAAGATCAAGTAGATTTGGGAATTGTGTTCCAAATCATAAACAATTCAATCGTGTCCTCCTAAATCTGGACTTCAAAAATCGGACTATTCAAATTTATTATTTTATAATTATTTTACTTTGTTAGAAATAGATATTTATTGAGATGATACTATGAAATACGAACGTAATCAATATTCAGAAGGTTTTAGTGTATGTTCCCTCATTATCGGTGCGCTCTTTTTGTGGTGGGGCTTAAATCATTTCTATACGCATAGGATCTTTGATCCATCGTGGTGGATCTGGAATTGGTGGGGAATTATCCTCCTTGTCATTGGTCTCTCGATAATCGGTGGTCAATTTGCGAATCTTTTCAACCGAAGCAAACTAAGGAGGGTGGTAAAGCAAGAATTTTTACAAAATCCTAGTGCCTCTGTCGATGAGATAAGTAAAAATACAGGAATTTCAGTTAAGGACGTCAGAGCAATCATTTTAGATTTAAAAGCCTCAGGAGAATTAAGAGGAAAATTCTCATCCTCGACTGGACAAATGAAATATACCGAAGTACAACAGAAAGGAACTCCGCAACCAATTCCTAAGCAGGCAAGTACCAAACAAACTCCAAGCGAAGAACCCAAGGCAAATTATTGCCCAAACTGTGGTACTCCCGTCACCAAAGAAGACGCTGCGTATTGTCAATATTGTGGTGCGAGATTACACGAATAAATCCAGAATTATTATTTTTTCATTCCTTTTTTAAAATTATTCTTTATTTAATAAAATGATCACTTAATCATATCAAAGCTCCTTAACATAATTTAAAAACTAAGCAAAGTAATGTACCATTTTACACACAAATTATGGGAAATGGAATAATTTAAATAGTTTTAGTCTATTTTATTATTGTTATTTTCTCAATGTTAGTCATTCTCATATATGACTAATTATAAAAATAACAGGATAGGGAAATAAGGTAAACAAAAATGAACGACTTAGATGAGGAGATAAGAAAGTACGTAAAATATTTCAGAAAGAAAAGAGATTTGGACACGTTGGATACCGAAGAGATTAATAGAGTCCTTATCTCCGAAAAATATTTTGAATTTATTGATAATGTATATAAGTATTTTAATCATAAAAACGGCGTCGGTACTGAAGAAAGTAAGGAAAGACTAGCGATTGAGTGTTATTTAGACGCTGATGAGGCAATTAATCAATTCTGGTCGGAGCTCTTGGGAAGCAATAATTTAACTGATACTGTACGGGCTCAACTAAAAATTAATTAAATTTTTCTTATTTCACTTTATATTCATTATCATCTGTTAGAAGTTATGAATGATGCTATATCTTAGTTTTTCTTTTAGTTTGAGAAATAGCTTTTTATTAATTCTTCCCATTTTGTTGTGGAATATTGCGTTAACTTCGAAGCTGCCATTGGACCTGTATTTCAGGAATGATGTGAGTAGATGGATCCTAATTCCAGAAAATATCCTGCGAATAATTGCGTTTTTCTTGCCGATTTTTATGATGATTCAGCCACAGGATAATCCTTGCTATATCATTGGAGTTTGTTTTTATCTTATTGGAATGGTTATTTACTTTATATCTTGGGTAATGATCATCACACTCAATCAAAAAGGAATGATGCTTGCCCCCAAATATATTCAATGTATATTATTACTCGGTCCCAGTTATACTCCGCTTATCTTCTTTATAGGAATTCCATTTATGTGCAATTTTCTAATCTATATGTTTCCCACGGTTTTATTTCTAATTCTCCATATAAGCGAATATGTATCTACCCGTAAATTCTAATTTTTATGGAATGATCTTCGTGAAAGCTGAATTTCACGCTATTTTTGATATATCCACGTATCACCGTTTTTTAAAAAAACAAGCTAAAAACTTAAGTATATTGAAATTTTCACTCATAATTGAAAAAGCACGTTCTTAGCTTTCAATAAATTATAAGAAGATATTTTAAAATTTTTCAAACGTTTTAAAATAAAAGAAACACATTCATTTAAAGGTGGTCAAGATATCAATAGATTGGGTTAAGGCAGAAAAGAAACCAAATCGTTCTCAACGGGTTAAGGGAAAGCATTTACTTGAGTTGCGCACGAAAATTGCAGACTTAGAACATCAACTCCAAAAAAAATTAACTACAGTTACGAATCTATCAGAAGAAGTCACAAATCTCAATATGAATATCTCTCAATATGAAATGTTTCTACGTACCCTTGAAAAGATGCTTAAAACCCAAAATACCCTTACGCTCGAACGATTTGAACAAATGAAGAAAGATTTAAAACAACAGCTAGTCTAATGTCAATCTATAATCTATTTGATGCGATCTCAATTAGATTGTTTTCAGGAAGTTTTCCACCCTCATATTACTATCAATCAAGATGGACGCTATCTGTTCCTTTATCCGTTCTTTAGCTTTTTCGATCTCTTTCTGAGACATCGTCATACTCCCAATAAATTCGTTCATATAGAGATTTTGAATCTTTTTTAATATTGGGTATACTTGCTTTCGTTTCATTTCGGCATCAGCCTCTATGATATACTGGGTTTTATTCAATGTGTTCTTTGCAAAAAAATATTTCTTATCCCCGATAACAAAATCGCTGAGATCTTCTTCCATTCCGTTTGCGAATTGTTGAAGAGATTTTGCCAATCTTAGCAACAAATTATCATTCGTATTTTCTTCGCCATTCTTTTTATACTGAATGATAGGCCGATTATCCGATTCTAACACATAAATACTACTTATCATAATATTCCATCCTCAACTCTTATTATCCTCTTGAAATCTTATATAATATATATCTTTTCAGTTTATATTCTATTAAATATATTTATAGTCCCCCTAATTTCTGACTTAAGCTGACCATTGTTTATTTAAGAACTAAAAGTTCTTCTACCGTTTTTCACGCAGAAAGCCACGTCCTTTAAGGCTTGGATGAATGTGTTTAAAAATCACTAAACTCAAATAGTTTTATCCTTTTTATCCTACCGAATTGATTAAAATATAATGGAATATCGAAAAGATGCTCATAGAGTCTATTCTCTCACATACCCCTTAATTTCTGGAGTAAAATCCCGTCAACCCGTGTTTATAGAGGGGATTGGTATTATTGAAGCTCTAAAAACAA
>WJIN01000230.1 GCA_014730295.1 Promethearchaeota archaeon
ATTTTAATAACTACAAGGATTTAATAAAAGAAATCCTATTTAATCTTTTTTTCATAGAATTATTATTCATACCACAATATTAAACTACATATTAAATAAGAGTTTTCGGAAATCATTTACAATTACATATAAAAAAATAAAAAAATATTTAGAATTTTGATTTTATTATGTTTTAAATAGCCCTCATTTCTTTAATAGTAACAACCTCTCCAGAGACTGGACTCAATACCTCATAATTTTGCATAGATATTGTTTGATATATATCTATAGCCAACGCATTTTGATGTGCGTAATAAGGGGAAGTCCCCACACTGAAATGGCTTTCCTTCAGAATAGACACTGCTAAATTCTCGCTTTTAATGATTTTACAAAACTTTTCACTCGGCATTCAATATACAATCTTTTTAACAATTATTTAAGTTAATTTGACAAATATTAAACATTAGATAAAATTACCATTCTTATAAAATCTATAATAAAAACACAATTGCCTAAATTACCCGAAAAATGATATCCTCGACGGAAAACCAAGTGGAAACAGAAAATCAACAAAAAGAAATTATAAATCGAAATTTTGAAATATCAGAGGATAAAGATAAAATTATTATAGATGTAGATAAATCTGAGTCGGGCACGATTTATTTAGTATTTATTGTTTTTTTTAGCTTAGACACATTAGACCTATTGATAGCAATTCAGATTGGTTTAATCTTTTTAGGGTTGATCTCTCTGATCTTTGATATTATAATCATTATTTTTCTGTATATTGGATATTCTTCCTATAAAAATTTGCAAATTCAATGGATCTTTGATAAAACCAAGAAAAAAGTTGAGATCATCCGAAAGTCATCTCGCATCAACGAGAGAAATTACCTAAAATTTAATCAAATAGAAGCTTTTACCATTTCAGAAAATCTCTACCTTGATAACCGATTTATCGTGTCTTGTATAACTACCTCTCATAAAAGACAAAAGATGTGTTATGGTGAAAAAAGCGAAAGTTTTTCCCTTTCTAAACAACTTTCTGATGCATTACATAAGCCTATCGTGCAGAGAAATTTTTTCGGTATCTCTCTTATAATTTCAAGTTCAATTTTAGTATTGTCAATACTATTAATGGGTCTTATCTTTATTGTCTTATCAATTCCTCTGGTTTTTGAGTATGTGTTTTTTATACTACTCAAAACAACATTATTAATGAGTATGTTAAGGGTAATATATCTATTAAAAGAGCATATTCAGGAAGAAAATCACTATTTTAAAAGGCTCAAGCAAGTATCGGAAGAAATATAATACAACCATCAATAGATAATATGATTTGAAAAAAATAACTTTAGATATTTTTTAAAGGGTGTATAAGTTGATCTTTGGAGATATTAGCAAACGGGACGAGAACCAACTAGTTATCCTATTTTTGACATTTTTGGTTTTTTTCTTCTCGCTTACAATCCTTCAATCAAATAAATCCGAAGCGTATCTATCATATCAACAAATAGAATTTGAACATGTGGATGCTAAATTATTCGCGAATCTTTATTATCCTACCAAAAATATAGAATTTCAAGAAAAAAAGCCTTTGGTGGTCTATGTCCATGGGCTTGGAAATGATAGGAATTTTGATCTCCATTTTCCCATAGAATTGGTAAAGAGGGGATTCTTTGTTGCTACTTTAGATTACCATGGACATGGACAGAGCGGTGGTACTATGTTTGATCTAAATCCAGATACTGGCAACCTTGCTATTTATGAAGATGTGTCTAAATTACTTGATAAAATTGAAACTCTCCCAATCTATCCTTCTATCAATTCCTCTCAAATTGCTTTGGTAGGACATTCTCTTGGTGGGGCTATCGTTTTAATGACAAGCATTTTTGACGACAGAATTAATGCAACGGTCGCACTAGCGCCATTAGTTAGCCACGATGTAATTTATCATCCTAATTTTGAAAATAATTTACCCGTTGATTATTTAAATGAAACTAATACAAAAAACCTACTCATAATGGCTCACAAAGACGATGATCTCCTCGATTATGAAGATCATGCGGTCATTGCGCAAAATCTTACCAATTGTAGCCTCTCTATTTATGAAGGACCGATTATGGGGGGTGCTCATTTAATGATCAACAATGATATTATAACAGAGATGATCTCTTGGATTGAAATAAATTTTTTTGGATTTATCAATGGGCCAATTGAAATTTCCTTTATGTATAATTATGCGTTACTGGGAATCACCTTTGTTCTGCTATTTGGAATAATTTTTCTAATTATTTCTCTCTCGAGTAATTTTTTTTCCTTTCAAAAAATAGAGATAGAACGTATCGCGTTAAAATATAAAAATCAATATTCCATTAAAGATAAAGGGTTAAGAATTTTAGGGATCTTTTTAGCTTGTGCAACGTTTTTAGCCATTTGGACATTTTTTTCCAATACTTTTAGATTAGCGGGGATCTTTTATAGTTCATTCTTGTTATTGATGATTTATTCTGCTGTTTATTTGAGTCTTTATATTAAAAATAGAGATTCCCAAGATACTCCAAGAATTAGCCTGAAAGGCAAATTCGAAAGTAGATTTACGCAAGAAATGAAAACAAATTATGTTATGTATGGTATATTAGCCTCTGGGATTTTCCAGGGGTTTTATGTAGTGTTCACAGTTTCATATCCTTTCGCGTTTGTCTGGCCAAGTAATCTGCAATCAATTATTACGGGTTTTATGATCATTCCCATATTTCTCGCGATGGAATTATTCTATCGTAGCATAATTTATCCTCTATTAAATTTCGTCCCATCTGAACGGTCAAAAACAAAGATAATTATTATATTATCCATCCTAATTCAATTTTCAATAGTTTACTTTAGCCGAATCTGGGTCTTTTTACCGAGTCTTATAATGACGTATCTCGCCTTTATATCCGTTCTAATTATAAATAGTCTTATCTATGAAAAGAATAAGGCAATATCTATCCGACTAATCTTTTCTGTTGAAATTCTCATATTCTTCTTTGGTTCGGCCATTACAACTATATTTGGAATCGATATCGCGATTTATGCGCTACTTTAAAAAGATATCATACATCAAATAAGATAGGTAAAAGATTGAGAAAAATACACTTGTTAAAATTTATGATCGCTTGATTACTTTGACCAATCCCTTATCTCTTAGTCGATCCATCATCTCCTCTAACTCTGCCAAATCTTTCTGGGCAATTTCAGCAACTTGTTCCAATGTATTCATTCCATCACATATTTTTAAAACTTTGAATTCCTCTTGTGTGAGCATCCCTAAATGCACGCTCATCTCAGGGACGTCCTTTACCACAATAGGAACTCGTACCTCACCACCCTCTTCGGGGGCTTGCAAATCGTCTAATGATGGTGAATCACCAAAAAAGGATTTTACTCCTGTGACATTGTAATTTGAATCAATATAAACGTAGATGGTGTGTTCGTTAATGCTTTGGTCATCTATCTCATCTGGGTCTGGATATGGATTTGTATGCTTATATTCTTTTGTATAAATTCCCAATTCTAAACCTTGTTGAATTTCATCCTTGTCCACTCGCATCGGGATGAGTTCCTTACAAATGGAACAATAGCCCCACACTTCAATCAGAGAAAAATATTTTTTTACTTTACTATTTGGTTGACCACTCGAAATAACATTTCACCTTATATGAAATTTTCAATAAACACTTATAGATTAAATAAAGCAATTTAGATATAAATATATAATAGATCTTGCTATTAAAAACATCAATCTAGTCTGGATTTTAATAGATAAGAGGAAAAAAAGGGAATTTATTTAATAATATTTTAAGGCCAAAGAGAAATTATCAATCCAGAAGCTATGAAAGCTACAAAATATACCCCATATTCGATCAAAAATAGCTTGAAATTTGTCCGTCCCATGAACGCGCTCTGATTTATCGCGATGGGTAAAATTAAACCTCCAAAAATTAACAAGATAATAATTAATTCAAATATTATATCACTTATCGACAATAAATCAAAAATATACCCCAGCACAAAATTCATAACGAGAGAAGTGGGTATCATTAGTAGTGAATCTCTAATTATCTTCTCTTTTGGCTCTTCTTCTTTTTGAATTAATTTAAGCCAAATATTACCCAGAAAAGACGGCCAATACCAAAAGAAGATAATACAGTAAAAAACACCAGAAGCTATTAGAATAGCTAAAATATTCATATTTCACCTCCTTTAAAATACAATAAGATTTGTATTTGGTTCACATTATGAAAATTAGGAATTTATGGTTTATGCTTAAAACTTCTTCATGTTCCTTATACTTCTGAAAACTGGTGAATTTCATCATTTCAATTATTATGCTTATTTCTAACGAATATTATTATCGGATAAAATCAAAAAAAATTAAAGTTATTCTTAATTTAATTTGTTAATTTAAATTTAATCATTTTATTGATTATGTATAAAATGTCAACAGCTAAACAAAACGTATGTTCCTGTTGTGGTCGGCCCATAACGCCATACGAATCAGCAGTTCATTTTCCATGTCCAAATTGCGGAGATGTGACTATTTGGAGATGTGAGGCTTGTCGAGAGCGTGGAAAAACATATCGCTGTTTAAAATGCGATTTTGAAGGACCATGAAGGATAGGACAAAATAAATTTCTATTTAATTAAACAAATATTCTAAATAGCGAAAAAAAGGGGATATAAATATGGGAGATTTTGTAGCGTTAATAGATGTAATACCCGAAGATATTGAAACAAATTTTGAAGATCTCGTTGAAAAATTGGCAAAAACACTTCCCGAAAATGCAAAAATTGCACATCATGAAATTATGCCCGTAGCATTCGGACTGAAAAAAGTAAGATTACGTGTAAGATATCCCGAAGAATGGGGCGGTACGGATAAGATTGAAGAACTTTTTTCACAAGTAAGCGGACTCCAAGGGATTGAGGGAATTGCCTTTTCAAAAGCTTAAAAAGAAAAAAATAATTTGAATTTTAATCTGTTTTCTCTCATTTATTTTTATACCATACAATTAATATGGCAATATAGTGATTTCTTAGTTACAAAATGTCCATCTTTAAATTCCCCAAGGGAGATTTTCATTTGTTTAGGTAACTCTTTACGTTCGATTTCCTCATAACAGATATTGCATTTTGTCATATATATCATCCGATTGAATCTCTTTAGTGTGGACAATATTTTTATATGAAGGGGTATTTAAACCCCTAAATTATTCTAAGATTCATCTAATCCAATTCTAAAGAACCATTTTCTTTTCTAAAAAATTTTAGAAAACAGAAAATTCATCTGGACTTTGCAGGAATTGTGGTTGTATTGTTTTTGTAGTCTCATAGGTTCTTTCAAAATTAGATATGGAAACGGTAAAAAAAGTAGAAAAGATTCCTTTCTGAAAATGCTAAAAAAAGGTTAATCTTTACCCAGTTCTCTTAAATAACTTATCTAAGGCTTTGAACGAGAAGAATTTCAAAGTGGGGCGTCCATGTGCACAATGGAACGGATCATCGCAATTTGCCAATTGAATTATGAGTTTTCGTATATCATTCAGAGACAAATCATCCCCTCCACGAATACTCCTATGACACGAGAGATAATTAATTATTTCTTCCTTAATATTTTTAAAGCTCTCATCTCTCCCTATCTCGGTAATATCAGAGATGATATCCTTTATTACTAAATGGGTTATATCCTTATCAAATATAACTGGAATCTCTCTAAGAATGAACGTATTCCCTCTAAAAGGTTCTAAATTAAATCCCAATTTTCTAATTTCCCCTAAATTTTCCTTCAAAAACAATTTTTCGCTCGGAGATACCTCTATTTTAAGTGGAGAAATTAATCTTTGTTTGCTCTTGTGCGAAGTCTCATACTGTTTAAGAAGAAATTCTTTATTTATACGTTCTGAGGCAGCATGTTGATCGAGGATGAAAAAACCTTTTTCATTTTCTTGGTTGATTCCTTCTAGAATAATGTAAATGTTATTACTCAATTGTCCAGTTAGAGATATTGGCCTTACAAGAGGAAAGTTGTCGACAGAAATATATTTATTTCGTAGTATTCCTTCTGCTCCAAATTTATGACCATCAAGTATGATATTCTCATCCAGATTTAATTGCACTGATGAGAGATCTTCCTTTAGGGATTCTTCCCTACCCAATGGTTCGGCATTTTTTAGATTCACTTCTGTCTCTATAGGCTGCTCATACTTTAATTGTTTATCACCCCTTTCGAAATTTTCTAAATTAGTGCTAAGATATTTTGCCTCTTCTTGAATAAAATATTTTTGAGTTTTTTCAGAAATAATCGTAAATAATTTGTTGTAGACAAAATCCTCATCTTCGAATCGAACCCTCATTTTTTTTGGATGAATATTAAAATCAATTACAGAAGGATCCACATTTAGATTAATTACAAAAAACGGATTTTTATTTGTCATAAGAATTCCTTTATAAGCATCCTTGATAGCTTTGAATAACAGATTGCTTTTAATAAACCGTTTATTAATAAAAATACTGGAATAATGCTTTCCTTTTTTTGCAATATCAGGATGTCCTAGGAAGCCAGACACATTAAACAGATATCCTTTTTCCTTGTAATTGATTTCCTCACACATTTTTGCAATCTTTTTTCCGTAAATATGAAAAATTGTGGTTTTTAAATCATTATCTGCTGGACAGTTCAGCATCATTAATTCATTATGGGTATAAATAAAATGTAAATGAGGATAAGCCAGAGCGTATCTTTGTACGATATCGGTGATATGTCCTAATTCGGTTGAGTCTGTCTTAAGAAATTTCTGTCGCGCAGGGGTATTGTAAAAAAGATTTTTTACTGCTATATTGGTTCCAGTGGGCGCTGAGACTCTTTTTTTGTGTTTAATCTCACCTCCTTCAATGATCAACTGAGTTCCAATCTCTTCTTCCTCCGTTCTGGAAACGATTTCTATTTTACTCACTGTGGCAATGCTTGCGAGAGCTTCTCCACGGAATCCTAAAGTTGTAAGTGTTTCTAAATCCTCAATACTTCTAATTTTGCTGCTCGTATGATTTTCAAAGGCTAATTCCATCTCATCCGAGGGTATTCCCATACCATCATCGATAATTTGTATTGAAAGTTTGCCAGCTTTTCGAATATTTATGCGAATATTATCGGATTGCGCATCAATACTGTTTTCCATTAATTCTTTTACAACATTCGCAGGACGTTCTACCACCTCCCCCGCGGCGATTTTATCAGCATTTTTTATCGGTTTAATTTTGCTTCTATTCATTGCTTGGCTAATCATCTCTTAATTTTTGACTTCTAATTCCTATTTATATCAATCAAGAAAAATATTTGAGTAGTATTTAAATTGAGAGCCCTATAAAATTTAATTATTTACGATCTAATATAACTCCGAGATTTAACAAAAAAACGTCCTGTCGATTTCATATAGTCCTTATATTCTTTTGGGAATGCCTCTATTAATTCTTTTTCTTCGCTGAGCGCTTGTAAGTATAAGCCTATTCCACCCACAATAAACAAAAAAAGCAAGATCCAATCTTGGATAATAAAAAGAAGACCCAGACACATTAGATAAAATGATAAGTATATCGGATGTCGGATTTTTGCATAGATCCCCGTGGTTACTAATTTTTGTTTTTTCTTCTTACCATCAATTGGATATTCCCAATACACCCCTAATTCTCTATATGAAATATTCAATGTGATGTTCCCGGCTGCGGCTAAAGTAATCCCGATCACCTGTAAAGTTTCTGTTAAGAAGAAGAAATTTATTCTGGGGATATAACGAGTAAACAATTCATAAAAGAAAATGTTCACACACGCAATTACGATAAATATATTTAGTATAATGACTCCAAACCTTGCAAATCTATTCGGTTTTTTAGGATTGATCTTAAGATGATCATTATAATCCTTTCTCTTTACATCATTACGCCGCTTTGTCAGAATAATAAATATGATATTATAACCGAAAAAAATGAAGAATATAATAATAATAATTCTGATTACAAGCGAATTAAACATTTTAATTTTCCAAATTATTGATGTTTTTTGCTTTTAAATAGATAATCTAAACCTAAGGTCTAATTAAATATTTTTTTTATATTACATAAAACTCATCTAAACAAGTCTCTATTTATTTTTTCTAAATATCTAATAGAATGGATTATTTCTTGATCCAAATCATATTGTTTTGGTAAATTTCCTATATCGATAGCGATATAATCGTTAAAATCATGCTTTTTTAGCGCTTTTAATGTGCCCTCCCAATCGATATTACCCCTTCCTACACCCAAATGAGCATTTGTTCGACCATCGTTATCTGAAGCGTGGACAAAAAAGATTTTATCGCCTAATTTTTCGACTGAGAGAGGTATAATTTCTTTCTGGGCATGAAGATGTCCCGTGTCCAGAACTGCCCCAAAATTATCAGAGTTTACCCAATCAAATAACCGTAATATTGCATCTGTATTGGAGATGGATTCATGTACTCGCGGTTCCAAACAGAGCCGAAGCCCCCTATCCTGGGCGATCTCGTCACATGCTTTAATACTATTCACCATATTTTCCCAATGGGAATTCCAGTCAAAACGGTTGGGACCTTGTTCTATTGCAATTTTCACATCCACATCAAATTGAATTGTTTCATCATAAGGTCGTTCTGTAATATATTTTACAGGGGGCATATGAGAATCTAGTTGGATAGTTTCACAGTCTAAATAATTCGCCAAATCTGCGGATTTTTCAAACAAATGAACATGCTTTCTCCAATGATCTTCCATTAATTCAGGAAATACAGCACAGAGATTATTTGCTGACAATTCAAGACTATTTAGTTTTTCTTTAATCCTTTTTCTCGCGTCCCATTCCTCCTTTAAATTGTTTTTTCCCATAGCTTCGATCTCAGTAGTATCAAATCCAATCTGCTTTATTTGTTCCAGCGCATTTAAGATATGCTGGATTTGAAACCTATCTCCATATTTATTGTATTTTGAAATTGCATATAACCACGCACAGCAAAATTTTAATTCCATCTCTACTCAAGCTTTTTCTTTTTATGATAATATAATTTCTATTCATCTCTTATTTAATTTTACCATCCTTTTGAAAAAAACCCAGAAGAGAAGAATAAAGCCAAATCTAAAATTTCCATATATTAATTTTATATCTATGGCTACAAAAGAAGAATAGATCAACCACAAGATAAAATGGTTAAGAATTGTCCAATATGTTCGGAAAATCAGCTAAATTCCAGCTTTTCCTTCATTTCTAAGAATTTTTTCATCGCCTCAACAGGGGTTAAAGAGTTTATATCTGTATTTTGTATTATTTTCATAATCTCCTCAATTTTTTCATTATTGGTAGGTTCCTTTTTCACTATTGGTTTGAAAAACGTAGTTTGTACTGTCTTTTTCTCTTTATTTGGTTTCTTCTCTAATTGTGTTGAAAAGATATTTCTTTTCGCCTTCAGTTGTTTAATTGTATCTTCTAAAGATTCAATTTTTCTGATTTTCTCTTCAAATTCCTTCGTTTTTCTCTCAAGTTGCTCATCACATCTCTTTATCTGAGTATTTTTTTCCTTTAATTTTTTATTAAATGTTTTAAGTTGCTTTTCCTTGTTGTATATAAGTTTTTCATGAAATTTAGCAGTAGAAACACCGTTTTTATTATTTTGTTCTATTGTCGCTTTAAATGGATCATCTTTCTCAATTTGTTCAAGTATCTGAAATGCTTTAATAATCACATCATCGGGAAGACCTGCCAAACGTGCTACATGGATTCCATAGGATTTATCTGTGCTCCCTGGTTTAAGTTTTCTCACGAAGTTAATGGAACCATCATCATTTTCTATAATATCCAAATGATAATTTTTAACTCGCGGTAAATTAATTTCAGTTAATTGGTGATAATGAGTGCTAAATAAAGTCTTTGCGTTTATCTCGTGAAGCTTTTCTAAGGTGGCTATGGCTATACTCTGTCCATCACTGGTAGAGGTTCCTCTCCCAAGCTCATCGATAATAACTAAACTTTTAGATGTCGCATAATTTAAAATTTTCGCAGTTTCTGTCATCTCAATCATAAACGTAGATAATTTTCGAGCTAAATCGTCAGACGCTCCGATACGCGTAAATACTTGATCAATTACTCCAATTCTCGCTGAAACGGCAGGGACAAAGCATCCCATCTGACCTATAAGACAGATTAATGCCACTTGGCGTAAAAACGTGGATTTACCGGACATGTTCGGTCCTGTGATTATAAGAATCTGTTCTTTTTCAGAATCAATATAGCAATCATTAGGAATGAATCGTTCTGTTAAATCCATTTGCTCAACTACTGGATGACGACCTTCTTTAATAACAATTCTATTGCTTTCTTCCTCGATAATCGGCCTGCAATAATCATATTTCTCAGAAATCTCAGCGAAGCATGCATATACATCAATAAACGCGATATTTTTTGCAGTTTCCAAAATATCTAAAGTTGAACCTTCCACCTTTTCTCTTACCTCGCAGAATAATTCATATTCCAACTCATGTATTTTTTCTTCTGCCGACACTATCTTATGTTCCAGTTCCTTTAATTTTTCTGTAGTGAATCGCTTTGAATTCTTTAATGTCTGGCGCTCAACATATTCGTCTGGGATTTTTTCAATTGATTTTAATGTATTTTTGGTAATTTGAACATAATAGCCAAGTATATTGTTATGTCCTATTTTTAATCCCGAATTTAATTTCAACTGATTTTTCTGCTCCTTTTCGTATTCTAAAAGATAATCCTTTCCATTACGCAACACATCTCGTAATTCATCCAAATTCTTGTCATATTCATCCTCGATAATATTTCCTTCCTTGACTGTGGGAGGGGGATCCTCTTTAATAGCACTTTGAATGAGGGTTCGTACATCTTTAAAATCTTTAATATGCTTCAAATATTCCCTAATTTCCGGGATATTTGCTTTTTCTAATAGTTCACGAATCTTTGGAATCTTTTCAAGAGAATTTTTAATATTTATCAGATCTCTAGCATTAGTTCTATTCACATATGTAATGCGATTTATATAGCGCTCCAAATCCCCAATAACACTCAATTCCTCCCTTAAATCAGATCTGAGAAAGATATCATCCTTAAACTTTTGAACAATATTTAATCTTTGATTAATTGCATTCACATCGGATAAAGGTTGCAAAATGATTTTCCTAAGTAGGCGAGCCCCCATAGGAGTTTCTGTGTGATTAAATACCGAAAAAAGTGTGGTGTCTTTCCCCTTTTCCCAGAGAGATGTTATTAATTCGAGATTTCTCTGAGTTGTATAATCCAAATGGAGGATATTTTGTTCTTTTATTAATTTAATTTTAAAAATATTTGGTATCACATCTCGCTGGGTCTCTTTAAGAAAGGCTAAAAGACCGCCCGCGGCTTTCACGGCAATCTCAGAAGATTCTAACCCAAACCCTTTAAGATTAGAAATATTAAAATGCCTTTGAATAAGATCGGCTGCTTGATCATAATGAAATGTATAGTTATCATACGTCTTAATAATCGCTTCGGTAATGTCCGTCAGAAAGATGAAAAGTTTTTCATCTGCTTTTAATTCTGCGGGAATAATCAACTCAACGGGATTAAATCTGGCAAAAAGGCTTAGCACCTTTTCCATGGGATCTTTCTCATCATCCACATATTCTGCGGCTACAAACTCCCCTGTGGAGATATCTGCAAACGCACATCCCACTCCCCGGCTTTCTTTTACAAGAGATGCAATATAATTATTTTCTGTGGAATCGAGCATATCTGCCTCTGTAATGGTTCCTGGAGACAAGATCCTCACAACCCCCCGTTTTACAATTCTTCCTTTTACAGTGGAGGGATCCTCTAATTGCTCGACTAAGACTACGGTTTCTCCTTTCTTTACCAAATTGTTTAGGTATTGCCCGGAATGATGTGGAATTCCAGCTAACGGATATTCATCATCTCCCACTTTCCGTTTTGTTTGCGTGATTCCTAACAATTTCGAGACTCTTATGGCATCATCATAAAAGAATTCATAAAAATCCCCCATCCGATAGGCGATTAGATGCTCTGAGTACTTCTTCTTGATGCTCCACCAGTGGCGTATCATAGGTGTGGCATTTTTAGGATCGAAATCCTCTATTGACTCGATATATGTCATGAAATTTTTTGAGAGAGTAATTAAATCTTGAAATCGAATTATTATTTAGACAAAAATAAAATGGATCTAATAACTATTATTGTTAGGTTTTTAATAATCCTATATAAAAAAAAATTCTCTAATATATTAAATCCACCACTCAGCAGATTTAATAATATTACTAATTAAATCTAATTTTGATTGTGGTTTTCTGCTAATTATAGGATTTCAGACAGATTAAAAATATATTTTATATATCATTTTAGGTTAAGAAACTTATGAGTGAAAATTTAATCTTATATGAAACAGAAAGTAGAGTCGCAATTATAACAATCAATAGACTGGATAAGGCAAATGCTGTGAATGTTGAAATGCTAAAAAAGATCCATTTACATCTCCTCGAAGCAGATGAAGATGATCGAGTGAAGATCATCTTGTTCAAAAGTGTCGGGGAAAGATTTTTCTCTGCGGGTTATGATTTAAAGGAAGTATCGGGAAATCCCGAAAATGTAAAATTGATTACAGAATGGGGAAGAAAAGTTAACGAGACCATCTTGTTTTTGAAAAAACCCGTAATCTCCCAAATTCAAGGTGCTGCAATCGGATTCGGCGTACTTTTAATGCTTGCATCAGATTTAACTGTGTTTGCTAATAGACCAAAAGATGAATTATATATTAGACTCCCCGAACTTTTTATAAATGCATTCCCCCAAACAGGTGCTACATTAATGCCTTTAATGGCCTTTGGAATAAAATTTGCAAAAAATATATTATTTACCAATAGGAAAATCGGATTGGAAGAATTAAAAAATGTCAATTTTCCCACCAAAATAGTTCCGTTTGAGAATCTTGATGAGGACGCTTTTGAATATGCAAAAGAGCTTGCGAAACTGAAAATAGAGTTTCTCTTTACAGCAAAAGCGATGATGACAATAATGAACAAGCCTTATATCCAATCTTGTTTAGATCTTGAGGATGAATGTGGGGCATATGCATATGGGCCAAAAAAGCCGATGAGCGACTTACACGAGTTTATCCAGAATTTATATAAAAAATACCCATAATTTCCCTTTCTTTATACTTTTTATACTTTTTGATGAAATAAGCTAACCAACAGAAAGAAAATTTTTATACTGACTATCTTTTTTTTAAACTAGTTTAAACATTACTTAAGGATGAAAAAAATGAATGATGAAGAAAAAATTATATTGTATAATACCAAACGTAGTATCGCCACAATTACGCTTAATCGTCCCGACATGGCTCACGCATTCAATTGGGAATTGATGAAAGGTTTGTATGATCATCTGGTAAAAGCTCATGAGGACGAAAATGTGAAATGTGTGCTCTTAAAGAGTTCGGGGGATAAGGTCTTTAGTTCTGGGATAGATATTCGAGCGGCCTCTGCCGATGATACGGACTATTTAAAAAAAATGCGGGAATTTGGCAGAAAAGTAACCCAAACGATGCTCGTAATGAAGGAACCTATCGTGGTCCAAGTTCAAGGCACTGCCATCGGATTCGGAATGGAACTGATAATGGCAAGCGATTTAAGGATATTTGCCGATAAACCTATGAAGGAGATGTTTTTTCGAATGCCAGAAATCGCGATTGGTATCTATCCGCAAACGGGAGCCACAATACTACCTTTATTAGCTTTTGGGTTGAGTTATGCTAAAAAACTCCTGTTCACTTCAGATAGATTCGGATTAGATGATTTAAAAAATTTAAATTTCCCCACGAGAGTGTTTGCTCCTGATCGCTTAGAAATTGAGACGAAAAAATTCATGCGAACCTTCAGTAAACGCATGGAATCGTTTATGCATCTTATTAAATCGTCTCTAACCATCATGAATAATAAACTCATTGAACGATGGTATGATCTCGAAGATAAATGTGGGGAAATTGCATATGAAAAACACTCCCAAAAAGAGATGGATGAAATCATTAAAAGCCTCTATCAAAATTATCCTTAAAAATATAATCTTTATTTCCCTAAAAATCCAAGTTTTTGTCTACATTTTTATTGATTTCATGCAATTGCCCTTTAGAGATGTTTTTCTAACCAGATATAGATATCTCTATATACTTGAACTCGTTGTTTTTCGTGTAATATGTCGTGTAAGAGACCATCATATTCTTTATATGTTTTATCTCTACTTTTGACTTTCTTGAAAAAGTTTTTTACTTGTTTCTTGTCCGTAATTTTATCGTTCCCGGCTTGCATTAAGAGAAGTGGACAATCGAAATCCGAAGCATGCTTCATTACCCATTTCATCGCTGAATTAATTTCGGAGTAAGTACTATACGTTATTTGTTTTAATACATGTTTATCTGCGATCTGTTTCCGTAAAATCTTTAGGTCACTTGTTAGTTTGTTTTGGTCGATTTCAAATTCGATA
>WJIN01000231.1 GCA_014730295.1 Promethearchaeota archaeon
AATTCTATCATCATTGCTATAATTATAAGCTTCTAAGGTCTCAATTTCATTATTTAGAGGATTTTTCATGTGGGCATATCTAATATCCCAATGAGACACCTTGAATTTATATTTCTTTTTATCTAGAAGTATTTTCTTTTTTCTTGCTTCTTTAAGCCACTCACTTGAATAATATATATTTTTATAACGAAATCCTTTTTGAGAGAGGGTGGCATTAACTTCCTTTTTTGCTTCAAAATCATAAAGAACAAAATCTTCAATTTCCATGGTTCTCAAAGCTCCACCCATTGGTTGATATCTATTCCCCGTGATTCCATCAATCCACATTTCATTGGGAGATTGATTCTGATTAGCTTTTACGTCGGCTGAGTACTTCACTATAAGGTAATTAAATAACCATTCTCTAAACTCCTCTAATGTGAGCGAAGCATCCTTCTTTGGATCATATCCAGGAGGGGCTTTAAACTTAGGTTTGGAAATAGATTTTCTTGTTTTTTGCTGAGGAAACACTCTTCCAGGCAATTTTGCGTTCCTTATTGCTGTATTGATTGTATTCCAAGCACTTTCAACAAATCCTCCATATTCGGGAGTTCTTACTGGACGGTATTCCAAAGTAATATTTTTAATCATACAAAAGTCTTCAACTTCCCCTGCTCTGAAATCCATTCCATTATCTACTTGTAATATTCCTGGAAAACCAGCGCAGGGAAGTTCGTATTGATTTGGATCAAAACCTTCTTTAATTTTTTGGGATTCAAAAACTTTCCAATCGAATAGGTTATCCTTTGGTATTAATCCTCTTATGATTGTTTGCAAGACTGTTTCTCTCGAGGGATTTTTAAAAGATAAAAAATAACTCCAAATAGAACGAGAAAATACGTCTATACCAAATGTTAAATGTGGTCTTCCTACAGGTTGATGAGTTAGTGGATCAACAAGCCAAATGTCTAACGGTGTATGATCCATTTGAATTATATATCCCGGGTATCTACCTTCCCTGTAAGTGCCACTCAAACCTTTTGAGATATTAGATTGCGTTGGCGGTTTATATTTACCTCTCCTCTCTGTTGCGGGTAAATTTTTAACTCTATTGGTAAATGTCTTATACGAAGCTGCTTTTAAACCCCTTTTTTGGCATTTTCTTTTAAATTTTTCCCAAACGGGTTTCATTTGACTCCATTTTCCATGATTATACTGGTATAAAGCATCTTGTAGTAATTCTTCTACCTTTGCATCTAAATGAGATTTAGAATGTTTTTTAGACCATTTTGGATAAAGACTTTCAATTCCCTCCTTTTTATAGAGAAGATAATACTTGTAAGTTTTATAAAATGGTTTTTCATTTTCCTTGCAATGGTTTTTTACTACACTTTTAGTTCCGTCTTTACCGTATTTTTCAATTAAAGGTTTGATTAAGTTCATTCTCTCTTTAAATTTCTCTTTTTCTTTATCAGTTCGTAAAACTGTTTTTGAATCTTTATCAAAATTTACGGATATGTAATTACTTTGAGAATCTTCATTTTCTTTTAACTCATATATGGGAATAAGGGGGGTTAATTGCTGCAATGAAATCTCAGTCTCTTCTAACGGTTTATTCCAATCAATATAGATATTTTGATAATAAATATTAAATTTTAAGAGAGCGATGATTTCTCCCAAATCTAAGGGGACAAACGGCTTCAATAGTTTAGATAACATTTGTAAACTTTTTGGACTCTCTAAAAATCTTTCTAGATGTGAATAAAATGCACCATACTCTTTATTAAGTTTCACGGGAGAAAAGTGCTTTGCAGACATTATGAGATCCTTGATATTATTCAAGCGAACGCAATTTATCTTCAAATCAGTTATCACTTGATAGGTCCAACCCCTCTGATTACAAAATTCCTGAATTGCATCAAACCTAAACTTCCAATTCTTATCTTCAATTAATTTACGATAATTCCGTTCTGATTTTACCTCAAATAAGAATTCTCTATTGTTTGTAAAATATGCCCAACAATCGGGAAAGATTTTCGCATCCTTGCCGGTGGATGTTTTATAAGGAATTACAACTGGTTGGGGTTGAAGATCAACACAATTAGGGTCATGATCTAATAACATAAGAAAATCTCTTTCCAATTGGGATTCATAGTCTAATTTTAAACCTTTTAAATGTGGTTTCAAGGAGGGCATAAATCCTCTATTACTACAATAGGTTAAGTGGATTTCTCGAGCTTGAGAAGGACGATAATACTTATATTTCTGGTTATTATACAAGATTTCGGTCTCTATAAACGCATGTACTGTCAAGATCTGGCTCACTATTGGATATTCGATTTTATTATAATTTATTATAAATCTATTATAATCTTTTATAACTTTTTTTTAAATTAATATATAGATCGTAATTCTAATATTTAAATACAATGGGGGTGGCAAAATAATATTCAATCATATGGAAGTTATAAGAAAAAGTTCAATAAACGAGAAAAAACAAAAAAAGGTTCATTTTTAGGACAATGAATTGATAAGTTGCATAAAAAACTTCATTATTATAGTGAGGAAATTCAAGATCTAGGATCATAGGAACTAAAAAAAAATTCACTTAACAGGAATTGCCTGCAAAGATAATCGAAATCATGGATAGCAATTTAAATAAATAAATCTAAAACATTTTAGTAAAGATTTTTTTTGTATTTATTTCGATTTGATCTTCTAGCTCTTCCTCTGGGATCTTCTTAATTTTTGAAA
>WJIN01000232.1 GCA_014730295.1 Promethearchaeota archaeon
GTGTACCTTCTGACATCAATCTCATAGGTACTTCAGCACCAGGTTGTAGTTCAGGTATGCCAGCCATTGATTCACTTAATACTTTTAATCTAGCATAATTTTGCTCCGTTTTTTCAAAGGAATTTTCATTGAAATCAGACGCTGAATTTACCTTTCCATCCAATTTTCACAGAAAATTGGGACAAAATTTAAAAAGACTCGAACCTTGTGTCTCTTAAAACGGAGGAAAATACAAATGAGTGAAAAATCGAACCCAAACCAAAATAGATATACCTATAAATATATCCAATTTACAGCCACACCATCCGAAAAAAAACAAATTAAACATTTTGCCGATAAAGAGAACTTCAAAACTACTTCCGAATTCGTGAGAAGAATAGTATTTGACTATATCAGAAGACAAGAAAATCCCGAACTATTCCACTCCGCATATAACAATTCCATAAATCCGCTTCAGATGGAACGGATAGCTAAAAACATCCGTGAAATCATGAAAAACCAAGAAATCATATTGCAGAGGGAAGATACTTTGGAAGAAATGAAAGAAATGATAATGAAGCTCCATAAGATCGCGGAATCCAATGCATTATCAAAAGAACGAGAATCCATAATTCAGTTACTTGAAGATCATAACTCCCTTTCCCTGCGGCAGATTCAGGAAGAGACTAAATTAGCGGAAGATATCATCTTTAAAATCATTTCTGACATGAACCTATTTAAAATCACATCTACAGGAAGGTTTGCTTTAAGATGACGGAAATAACCAACCAACAAATCATAGATCGCTACTTAAAGCGGTTTTCTCATTCTAAATCATCTCATTCCATGCGGAGATATTGTCTCCAATATTTTTTCCGCTCAGATTATTTTGGTTATAACGGACATGTATTTAACATAACAAAGCGGGATGTTATCGATTATTTTGACTATTTAAACCACTTAGATGATATCTCCCTGCAAACCAAGAAAAACAAATGGATGATCTTCCGCAGTTTTTTACAGTTTATCATGGAATACTACGATGATGTCCTAATTGTCATTCCTAGATATAGCACTCAATGGAAGCCAATTCATAAGAAAGCTGATTCTAATAAGGATGTGATTATGAATAAGGAAGAATTAAAAAAAATCTTGGATTACATGTATAATCGTAATTACAACTATTATCTTCTTTTTAGGTTGTTAACTGAAACGGGGATGCGAATCGGAGAGCTTCTCAACTTAGATTGTAAAGATTTAAATGTCAAGAAAAGATTTGTAGAAGCGGAAGGAAAGACCGGAAGAAAGGTTTATTACTTTTCAGAAAGCTTGGCGAGACATTTAGAAATATATTTGAAGGAAAGGGTGAGCAAAGAAACGGATTCCAACGCATTATTTTTATCTATTCAGAAAAAGAGATATGCTCTCAGAACCATTAACCACTATATAAAAAATTGTGTAATCCGTTTGGATATTGAGAAGCGGATTTCTTGCCATACTTTTAGAAGAACATTGAATACGCTACGGAAAAGAATGGGATGCCCGAAAGAAGATCGGAAAATCCTGTTATGTCATAAAGTTAGCGATGTGAATTTCAGTTGTTATGTGTAGTTGAATTATCACGACTACATACAATTATATGATAAGTGGAATCCGTACAAAAATATATTGGATAATTAAAATCAAATTTTAGTTTTTTTTAAATTCCTTCTATATTATATTAGTTGCTTTAGGAAGAATGATATATTATTATATCCGCTAATTTTAGGATTCATTAAAGTATGATTAAAGGGATATAACTATACCCCCCTTCGTTGATTTTCCCCTCAAAAAGCATTCTTTTTTTGGATGGGGGTAACTGAGGTACTCTGTGAATTGATGGCATTTTTTGATTGTTTCAATTATTTAAAATATATTAATATCCGTTTTAGAATGAAACTTTAGAATTATTAAATCATTCCGCCCCGGAGATCAAAGTATAATTTCTCTATGGTTATTATATAAGAAAATTATACTTTAAAATTGTGCTCCAGAAGTCCACGTGAATTTACTTCCCTTTTTATCCATGTTATCTATATATCCCATATCCTCCAGAAGATATAATCCTGTAGTAATATCATAATTATGACCCTTTATTTCATTAAATATCTCTTTACGATTCATTCCGATTAATTGATCTTTCTTCTCCATAATTTCAGTAATGATTCTGAAATGATTCCGCTTTAGCTCGACAGTAGGTTTTACAACTTCTGCTTTTACTAAGGTATTAGTTAATAAATAAACCTTCACGTTGTTATAGAGTAAAGGTCTTGCTCTGTGAAATGCTTGTTCCTCTTCGGAAATCTCAATTCTATCTATTTCATTTTCTGTTAATCCTTGCATTTTAAGTAAATTTCTATGATCTTCCCTTAGTCTATATCTACCTATTAAGACAACATATCTTACTCCCTCATACTGATTATTTCCTCTGCTCATCCCGTAATGTCCAATTTGAACGTCTGGAAAGAGATCGCGAATTTCTTCTTCAAATCTCAGTTTGGTGAAAATAAGCGTCCTCTCATCAGTTGGTATTTGAAAAAACTGAAAGAATTCTTGAAGTTGATCAATAAAATTCTTTGTCTTTGAAACGGTCATGACTTCATTTAAACCATAAATCTTATTTTCAAGTTCAGTACTGTCTTCTAATAATAGGTCAATCTCCCGGTTGAACATCCTTTCAGTTATATCTATATCTGTCGTAGCACAATTAAAAATAATTGTTGGGATCTCATCTAAAAAGCTCAGGTTCTTAACTCCACCAATTTTCCACTTACCCTCATCTTGGATTGCATAAATATTATCCAATTGTTCAATAGTAAGCTTGAAAAAGTAATCATCTGTCGTGCTAGGAGAAAAATTCTTTATTTCGGGCTTTTTTATTAATTTTGAATAGCAAAATCCTAATTTCCATCCTCTATCCCTTCCTCGACAAGTAGAAGAGGTAGGACATTCTGCACATTCAATTTCTCTGAATTCTAATGATCCAAGCAAAAACTCTGGGACTTCTATGCAGTCATAGACAATATTTTCGATAGATTCATCAACGATTAAAATGTCTGGATTGTATTTTTCGACAAAATATAAGTGTTGAGGAACTATAAAGATGATTGGTCTTTCTTCACCCCACTCTTTTTGAATTTTATACATGCATCGTATCTTACACCCTCGACATCCTGGAACATATTTTTCCAATCCCTCCATTGAGCAGTAATACTCTTTTCCCCAAAAGTGTACGGAATTATATTCCTGATCTCTATTAAATTCATCAATCAGATTATGATTAGACATGCAAACCATTACTTTAAGTTCATTTTCTACGCAATACTCCAAGATTTGGTGAATCTTTTTGGTCTTGCCTGTTCCGGGTTAACAATGATTATAAACAAACTTATCCATAAAATTTTCAACTGGATATTGTTCTAATTCTACGGAATTAACTCTCACTATTTCCATATCTTAATACACTTATATTTTGGTTTTTGTCAATAACAATAAAACTTAATGTTTGAATAAAGAAAATTCAATTAAATTACTGTTCAATACAATTTTTTTTGTTAATTTATCATCTTTTAATAATTTTTCACTGTACTTAATGGAAGATTAAAGTTTAGAAAACATAGTAAGAAAATTAAATGAAGATTTAAGGTATTATTAATCCTTAAACCTCTCTTATTTATATAACTGAATTGTGTTATAAATCACAGAATTAAGTGAAGGGTGAATATTTTACTAATGAAAGATACTCAAGAAAAATTATTGAGAGAATACGAAAACCGCAAATGTCCAAGTTGTAATATTAATATTGAAATGAAGATAGTTCAAAAACAAGTAATTGGAATATGTCAAAATAATGATTGTAAAAAGATTTGGATATTCTATAAAGATAAAAATGGGAACGAGAATTATATTGAAGCATTAGAAGTTTCCGGACTTATTGAATTTTATGTAGAATTACCATTTAATTTAGGTATTCCAACAGGGCTATATGCTTTTGATAAACCAAATCAAATAATGTTAAGAAGAGATATGTATCATTTTGAAAAAGGAAATGAATTAGAAAATTTCCAAACATTACAACCCATTTATGCACCGCAAGATAAAGTATTTAATGAACATGGGTTAATAAGGGAAGAATTTAAAGAATTTAAATTTAAAAGAAAAATGAAATCTGTGCTTTTTAAAAGATATCCATTGATATCATTAATAAACAAAAAACTAACTATTGAACGACTCATTGAAAAAGGATTTTTTAACTCCTATATTTATAAGACTCAAAATCAATTTTTTCAGGATGTGAATGAATTTCTAACGTATTACTCATTGTATTTTCCATCAAACGATATAAATATAATGTATCAACATGAAATAAGACCTATCTCGATTTATGAATTTAGTAAATGCATTTTTAATAGTCATCTTATAATAAATCAGAAATATTACCCTTTTATTCCAATAATTCAAGATGTAACTAACTTGAAGGGTATTCCAGATATTACATATCTCTCAAATAATGGTAAAATGGAGGAGTTTGACAAAATATTACAAAATCGAAAGAATAATCCTGTCTATCCACATCAGGAATTATTTCTTTTAGCTCGTTCTCTTTATAGGACGAATAAAATCCATATGGGTGCTTCTGTTATTACCATTTCGATTACTGCTATAGAATCTTTAATTCACAAATTAGAAGATAATCATCCTGAATTTCAGAATTTAAAGAAATTAAAAAAGAAATGGGAAAATGACCTGAACA
>WJIN01000233.1 GCA_014730295.1 Promethearchaeota archaeon
GGATTTATACGCTTTCCTTAGGAAACGAGAAGAATGCCCCTTAATTGTATTTATATACTTAGGAATATCTAACATGGACTTTGCAGAAATCAATAAATGAACGTGATTCAAACCACATTCGATTTACACCACCTTTACCTCAAAGTTCTCTGATAGTTCAATAATCTTTGTTTTTAGAGCCTCAATAATACCAATCCCTTCTATAAACGCGGGTTGACGGGATTTTACTCCGAAAATTAAGGGGTATGTGAGAGAATAGATTCTATGAGCATCTTTTCGATATTCCATTATATTTTGATCAATTCGGTAGGATAAAAAGGATAAAACTGTTTGAGTTTAGTGATTTTTAAACACATTCATCCACGCCTTAAAGGACGTGGCTTTCTGCGTGAAAAACGGTAAAAATCCCTAATCCTTTTTTTTCATCTCATAAACATTTAAAAATCAGAATGGAATATTGATCGTTAGAAAAGATTATTATTTTACATCAATAATCTTATGTGTAATTAACTCGGTGAAGAGGTGAAAAGGAATGAGTATAGACTGGGATAAGGTAGAATCAAGTCCTAATTCAAAAGTAAAAATAGTAGGAAAGGAGCTATTAGAGCTAAAAGACAAACTCGCTGACCTCGAAGAGGATAATTTTAAAAAGGAGGAAGAAACGTTAAAGCTAAAAGAGAAATTGGCAACTACTGAACGTTCGTTTAAAGATATTATAAATAAGGCAACTCAGACTGAAAAGAATTTAAAATCAAAGATATCCTCTATGCAAGAGAAATTAGAAGCAGCTGAGAGCCAGATAGAAAAGCAAGGAAGAAGATTGGCAAACCTTATGGGTGGTTCTGTTGATTTCACTAGCGAAACCTCTTCGGAGGATAAGCCAGTAAATCCTTATATAAAGGGTTTTGATAGTGTATTCAATGAATTTAATACACTCAGAAGAGAGGTCGAAAGATTACGATTAACTCACCGCAATGAGTTTAAAATCAATAAGAATGAAATCTCTCAAGTAAACGACCGGTTAGATAATCTAATCGAAACATTCGAAGAAACAATACCCGAGACAAATAAAGAAATTGAACGATTGAAAGAAGATCTCAGATTAAAAGACAAGCAAATCAAGGTAACAAAAGAAAATCTTGATGAAGCCATTTTGAGTAAAGATCAGATCATCCAGAAATTGGAAAGCGATTTAGAAGCGAAGATTGAAGATATTAATGAATTGAATACCACCGTGGACGCTTTATACACACAAATATCAGAATTTAAAGACACTCCAAAAGTGATTGGAAAAATCATTGATGCGGTAAAAGAAAAGGGATCTATAAGCGATAAAGAATTGGAAAAGATCTTAGAAAAAGGGATGAAAAAATATCAATAATTTTTCTTCTTAAAAAATAATTAAAACAATAAAATCTTCTACAAATGTGAATACCTACTGTGTTTTGATAAATCTCCTTTATTAATTCATTTTTCTCTCATGAAATTCTAAATAACAATTCTTATAGGCTGAATTAGTTGATTGTTTCATAACGAAAACCCTAATTTGTAGAAGATAAATCAACCATAAAAATTTAAAAGTGGTAATTCAATATTTAAAGTTTATAGATTGTTTGATATGTGTAAACTAATATATAAAACCCCATTCGGTGAGAGAGATAATGACCATAGATTGGAATAAAGCATTAGCAAGACCAAATAGTAAACAAAAAGTCGAAGGAAAAAATTTGCTAAAATTGAAGGAGGATATGGAAAAACTGGAGGCAAAATTAGAAGAATCTGAAGAGAGATTTGAACTGGCTAGAGAAAAATATGAGGCAACTGAAGAATCGTTTAGAGAGATTATTGATAGGGCGAGTCAAAAAGAAAAAAATCTAACATCAAAGATTCAGTCATTAGCAGATCAGTTAGAGGAAACTCAAACCCAGCTGAAGGAAAAAAAGAAAGAACTCGAATATTATATAGGTCCGACTCATGATAAAAAGAGGAAATCAGAGCTAAAATCACCAAGAAAAGAGATATCCTCAGATTCTTTTGCAAAAATTGGAGAAGAAATTGAAGAATTAAAATATGAGATGGGACGACTTAAAGCTCGAACCAAGAATGAATTGATGATCGATAAGATGGAGATATCTCAAATTAATGACCGTTTAGATAACCTTATTGAAAACATCGACAAAACAATCCCGGAAACAAATAAAGAAATTGAACGATTGAAAGAAGAGTTAAAGGTAAAGGATAAGCAAATTAAAATTACCAAAAAAGACCTCAATAGATCTATAATCAGCAAAGATAAGATAATCAGTAAATTAGAGAGTGATTTAGAGTCGAAGATCGCAGAAATTAGCGAACTCAATAATACGATTGATGCACTTTATACACAGATTAATAAGACAAAAACAATTCCGAAGTTAGTCAAGAACATCATCGATATCATGGAACATAAGGGATATATCAGCGATAAGGAATTTGAAAAATTGTTAGAAAAAGAACTGACTTCTGTACCATAATTTTTCACTCTTTTTTACTTATTTTGTTTTTTTATTTCAGAATTCCCTCTTGAACCATATGCGAATAGAAAGGGGATGAATTGAACATTCTTTCCAATTTAATCTCTCAAAAGCTTAAAATGATTTAAAAATTTCTATATATTGTAGAAATGAAACGAAGTAAAATTAATGATGTGATGAGACAAGCGGTTGATTTTTTTGAGGAGCAGAGATTCTTTTTGCCAGAGTTTGCGTTTTGGAAATTAGAAGATTGGAGGAGCAGAGGAGAGGAGATCAAGGAAATAATTGATAACCAATTAGGATGGGATATCACCGATTATGGAAGCGGCAATTTTTCCGATTTTGGATTGATTCATTTTACTTTGAGAAATGGGAATTTTGCAGATATCCCAAAGGGGGCTAAACCTTATTGCGAAAAGGTAATGATTATGGAGGAGGGACAAGTAATTCCAATGCATCATCATAATCAGAAAATTGAAGATATCATAAACCGCGGAGGCGGAATTTTATCGATTCAACTATACAACACAACCATTGATAATAAGTTAGCTGAAACTCCAGTCGTGGTATTTTGCGATGGTATTAAAAAGGAATTAGAGTCAGGAAGCGTAGTAAACTTAAAACCCGGAGATTCAATCACCATTGAACCCGAACATTATCATAAATTTTGGTGTAAAGAAGGAAGCGGGAGAATATTAATCGGAGAAGTTTCAAGCGTAAATGATGATTATAGGGATAATGTATTCTTGAAAGAAATTGAACGGTTTACAAAAATCGAAGAGGATGAGGACCCACTATATTTACTATATGATGATTATGGGAAATTTTTGGAGTTAAATAAGTGAATCTGTGTGAATAATGGCAAAATCATAGAATTAAAATTTCTATAAAGATTTGTTATTTCATGTTAAAAAGAACTCGTCTAGCACCATATAATAAATTATCTTCTATCCCATTAAGCTACATAAAAATTACCGACACGTTCTGGTCGAAAAGACAAGAAATAAATAAAGATATTTCTCTTCCATTGATGCTTAAAAAATTGGAAGAAGATCATCATATAGATAATTTTCGGGTCGCCGCAGGGCTGAAGAAAGGCATTCATTTGGGCGATTTCTATTATGATTCAGATCTTTATAAATGGCTAGAAGGTGCCTTATATTTTCATCACTTATTTTCGCTACCCACTAATATAAGCTCCCAAATTAACGAAATTATTGGATTGATAGAAAAATCTCAATTGAAGGATGGATATCTTAATACATTTTACACACTAAATTTTTTACAGAAGCGCTTTACTAATTTATTAATTTTCCACGAATTATATTGTGCTGGTCATTTAATTGAAGCGGCTCTGGCAGAAGCTAATCTTAGAAATAATGGGAACCTTCTAAAAGTAGCCACAAGATTTACCGATTTATTAGTTAACAAAATTCTAAATAATGATCTTCGTGATACTGCGGGTCATCCCGAGATCGAATTAGCTTTGATTAGACTGTACCGAAAAACGAAGAATAATGACTATCTTAATTTGTGTGATCATTTGATTAAAGTGAGGGGAAATATCCCACATCTTAGAACATATATTATGAGAAGATTAATAGATGCTGTAAAGACTTTTGGAGAAAGTGGGAAAATAAGACAAAACTACTTGGAAAAGAATAAGACTGAGAAGAGTGAAAAGGAGGAGGCTGCTGAATTTTTAGAAAATTTGACGCCTAAAGATTGGCTCATTTTTCTTAGGCAGAATCTTAATGGAAACCAATATCAGCTCAATACACCTATACGTGAAGCATATAATCCCGTGGGGCATGCTGTCAGAGCTTTGTATTTATATTCTGGAGCCGCGGATCTATATTCAGAAATAGGAGATGAGTCTTTATTGAATTCAATGGAATTATTATGGTTAAAAATGGTGAAAGGTAAAATGTATATTACTGGAGGGACTGGTTCCGTGAAAGCGATCGAAGGGTTCGGTAAAGATTTCCACCTACCTCTCGAAGATTCATATTCAGAGACATGTGCAGCTATTGCAAATATTATGTGGAATTGGAGATTGCTTCTTATAACAAAAAAATGCAAATATGCGGATCTAATTGAAAGAATACTTTATAATGTTATGCTCGCGGGACAATCCTTAGATGGGAGAAAATATTTTTATGTGAATCCTATGATCTCCGATGGAGAGCACACGAGAAAAGAATGGTTCAAATGTCCTTGCTGCCCAACCAATTATATACGATTTATTCCACAAATAGGGAAATATATTTATTCTAATTCTGAAAATGATATTTGGATTCATCAATATATAGGAAGTGAAGCTGAAATTCCATCAAATTCAGGGAAATCAACTAAAATTATTCAAAAAAGTAAATTTCCTTGGGATGGAAAGGTTTCTGTCCAGATAATTACCGAAGACAACGATGTATTTTCTCTCTACCTTAGAATTCCTGATTGGTGTGAAAATCCAACAATCCATTTAAATGACGAGAAGATTATTAAAAATTTAATTCCTGGTACATATTTTCGGTTAGAGAAAAAGTGGAATAATGAGGATTTAGTTGTATTAGACTTACCCATGAAACCAACACTACATTCAGATAAATTAAATAGAAAGGGCACTAAAGGGAAAAAATATATTCATTATGGTCCATTAATCTATTGTGTGGAGCATTTCGATAATCAAGAGCTACGATTTTCGGATTTAACAATAGCAAGAGAACCCGATTTAGAGAGTGTTTATGATCAGTCGATATTAGGAGGGATCACGATTGTTAGAGGGAAAACAGCCTCTGGAAAAGTTTTCACCGCAATTCCGTATTTTGCATGGTGCAATAGGAAGCCTTCGAGAATGCGTGTATGGATCAATTCGGAAGATTGAATATCAAGCCTCATTTTTTACATGAGTTTTTAATATCAGTGTGGATGATGATTAAAATGATCCAAAAATTCTTTATATTCACATAATTTCCTTAATGCTTTAGATGCTAAATCGACAGATTCAAATATTGGTATCCCGGCGGTATATAACGCTTTCTTAAAGGCTATTCGTTCTCGAAAATCTTCGAGATTATCTCGTATTTTAGGCGTAATACATACTAATGGTTTTTTCATTTGGCTCTTAGCTTTTATGATAGCATCGCTAAACGGTTTAGTTAGATAATAGGGTTTGATAAAAATTACGCAAGAGATATTAGGATCATCATCTAAAGTAATTAACGATTTTGCGAACACATCTGGCATTAATCCATTACCTCCCAAATCTAAAGGATTTTTAAAAATAGTATTGACCGCGGGTAAAAATTGCTGGTATTGTTCCTTTGTATGATTTGACAAAGTAGGAATTATTAATCCATTTAATTCCATTTGTTCCGTTAATTCTATAGATGTTCCTCCGCCAACCGCAATGATTCCTAACTTGTCTCTCTCAATTTTATTGAAATCGATGTATTTAAAAGCCATTGCTAAGCTTACTAATTCTAGGGTATTTTTAACCAATATAATACCCGTTTGTCTTGCCATATCTGTCCAAATTTTATGAGATCCTGCCATCCCTCCAGTGTGAGATAAGATCGCCTCCTTGGCAGACTCTCCGTATCCAACTTTCCATAGAATTATTGGTTTACCACTCATACTGATTTGTTTTAGTAATTTAATAAATTCTTTTCCTTCGCGAGGATTTTTCACTTTGAGATTTTCCAAGTAAAGTCCGATGATTTTAGTCTGGGTATCCTCTTTAAAATATTTTAGAAAATCGATTACATCCAAATCTATTTGATTTCCTATGGAGATTGCCTTGCTAATGTACGTTGAATAGCTATGGATTGCCGTGTTGGTAATATTGATTAAAAGTCCTCCAGATTGACTAATAAGACCAAAACAACCTGGATCTACGGTTTGCCACCGACTCACGGACAGTTTTGCTTTTGGATTATAAACTCCCAGACAATTAGGGCCAATAATTCTTAGATTATACTTCTTCGCGATGCTTAATACTTGATCTTCTAAGTCTTTTTTACCCACTTCTGAAAAACCAGAGGAAAAAATTGTTGCATAAGGTACCTTTTTTTCTCCTACTTCTTGTAAGATTTTAGGACATTTTTCTGCGGGGACTGCAATTATCGCATAATCAATCTGTTCATTTTCCTCCACCTCCAGGATTGAACCGTAGACTTTGTGCCCAGAAATAATTTTACCTTTTAATCGTGGATTAAATAAGTAAATTGGTCTATCAAAGCCAATCGATTCTAAACAATTAAGAAAAAAACCGCCACCATATGGTTTTTCATTTACACCTATGATTCCTACCGCATTAGGATTGAATAATCTCTCGAATTCATTCATCAATATTCTTATAAACTGATTACAAATTAAATAATAATAATAAAACAATAACACGAATGAGAATCTTAGATCTTTTTTAAGGAATAGCACTTTCTTCATGGGGGTAAATGTATTTCTCAAACAGAATATCAGTCATACTGGTGAAGGCCTCCTCTACATTTTGTCCAGTTTTCGAGGACAACTCTATAAAGGCCGCGAGATTATATTTTTTTGCTGCTTGAATTCCCTCCTCTCTGGAAACTTCCCGATAAGAATCAAGGTCAAGTTTAGCGCCAACAAGCATGATTGGTATATCACCTGCATTCTCACGAATAATACTCGTCCATTCTGGGAGATGTTCGAGGGTTATGTGCTTTGTTATATCATAGAGAAAGAGAGCACCATTTGCACCCCTACAGTATTGAGGGAGTAGAAATCTGAATCGTTCTTCTCCTCCAAAATCCCAGATTTGATATTTCACTTTCTTTCCTTTAAATTCTGTTGTTTTGCTAAAAAAATCTACTCCAATTGTGAGTTTTAAGTCTTCTAAGAAAGATCCCGAAATATATCTTATCGTAAGGGATGTTTTCCCCACCGCTGCGTCTCCAACCATTAAAAGCTTAAATGTATAATCGAAATCTACCACAAATAAAACCCCAATCGTTTTTTAGAGAGATTATTAAATTAGATTTAAAAGATCTCTTGATTCTAGAGACCTTTATATTTTTATTTTAAATTAAACAAAATATTTTCTTATAATTATTATTAAATTTTGCAGCAATAAAAACTTATTATAGTCAATAGTGCTCAAATTCATTAATTTTTTGGTGAAGATGCTGCAAAATCTTCCAATAAGACTTGGATTTCTATGTATTGCGACAAATGGTTGGAAGAACTCCATCTTATATCCATTTTTTATCAATTTTTTTAATTCCTTTAAAATATTAAAATTAAGATATTAAATAGCCCATGCGCGGTTATATTCTGTAATAAAGAGTAATCTGTTAAATAATACATAAGAGAGAGTAAGATTCCCAATGTGAAGTAGTATCCGAAAAAGGTAATAATCGTTATAAAAGGTATGATGAAAGGAGGAGTGTGATATAGTGTAAATATAAGAGAAGAGATCAGCAAGCTGAACCAAGGTTTGAATTTTTTATTGAACTTTTTAATAAGAAATGCCCGGAAAAAGAGTTCTTCAGAAAGAGCGACTACAAAAATTTGAAGCAAGAGAATTACAATAAATTGTAAAAGCGTTGGTTGAATAGGAGTTGTTGAGATCCTATTTTCTTGAGCATATTTGACGAAGATCTCTCCAAATATCTGTTGGATTATCAAAATATTGAAATCATAAACAAAATCTCCCAAAAAAAGTAAACCTATTCCAACAAATAATCCTAATATCAATAATTTTGTTTGATGAATATTTATCCTTATAAGTTCATTGATCTCCAGTTCTTCAAATTGAGCAGAAAGAGTATTATGTTCGATCATTGAGGCGATCCAAGGAGGAATAAGGATGAATAATAGTTCGAATAATGTTAAGATGATCAATATCCATGGATTATTACCTAGAGCAATCATAAGTTATTAAAAAACACCTTTATTTAGTAAATCAAAAAATTAACTCACTCATAACAATAAATATCGAAGGTTTTATTAATTGATCCTAATGATTATAGGACGCGATTATGTTAGTTCTGAAAAGAATGCTGAAAGGAAAAGCTTAGAAAATTCAGCGATCGCACATTTAGGACGTACTAAAGAGGATTTACTTCTTAACCAAATAGAAAATATTGCGCTGGAATGTAAAGAGGTAGAAACTTTAAAAACCCAATTCATTAAAGCAATTTTGGATAATATAGATGAATTGACGTTTGAAGAGTATATTAACCATCCCAAATATTACATTAAAGAGCCCACATTAAAAAATGAAGTTGAGATATCTAATATCCGTGGATTAAAAGTAGTAAGTGTGGATGGGAGCTCAGTAATAAAGAAATTTCTCAACGTTGATATATCCTTCTTAAAAGCGATAGCTGTTAAATATTATTTTTATGAGAATACGAATGCGAGGATTGATTATTTCCCCGATTTCAACGGATTCAACAATTATGATCTTCATATCAATCTGATAAATAAGGATGATAATTATATTGACACTAACTCTTCACTCGATATGACTTATATGGAAATTCATCTATTAAACGAGCTCATAAAAGAATCACCACATATCGATTTGATCATAATTGATGGTTCAGTGGTAATTATGCCAATTCATCTTATCTTTTCTAAAAACCCAAGAATTAGTGATAAATATGATTATGTCCTACAAGAGTATAATAAATTATACCGAAATTGTCAGAAAAATGGCATTACTCTTGTAGGCTCAATTAAAGACACACGGTCATCTGCCTTAAATCATCTATTGAGAGATTCAATTCAGCTTTTAAAACCTAATTCGGATTTTTTGAATGAATTCATAACCCTTAATTATCGAGAAACGATGAATTATTTCTCAGATCTTGATTTATTTAATAGGATCTTGAGAAAAAATGATCGTAGTTGTATTTTTAATTGTAAAACTGAAATAGATAAGATAAGAGATACTGGAATTAAAAAAGAAATTCCCTATTATTTTCCTTTGAGTTTTTATGCGTTCTATTTAAAAACAACCAAATATGATATGCCATGTAGAATTGAATTTTTCATGGATGAAAAACATGATATTAAAGAAGCTTCAAGGAAGGCAGATATGATAAGTTCAATCTTATTACCAATTTCTAGCTTAAATGAACACTATGGCCTTCCAATTCCACAGATTGAAGCTCATAAAAGAGCGGTTTTTACAACTCAAGAGATCAATTTGTTGTTTAATAGTCTAAGGCGAAAATTAAATGGTTTTGGGATTGATTTGCTGGAGAAAAGAAGAAATCGAAGACCATTTTAAAAGTTTTTTTCTAAACGATTAAGAAAGAGATCTTCGAAAAAAATATGGTTTTTATTTACGATTTTGTTCTTAAATCCTAGTTGAGAAATACGTTCATATAATTGTAGGAGGTTAGTTTTAGAGGAACACACGTAATAAATATAGGATCTATTTTCTTTCCGTAAGAATTTTTTTGCTTCTTTTACAAAGTTTAGGATAATCTCAAAACCTTTTTCTCCTCCATCCCATGTGTAGTCTTGAGAACTATTTCTTTTTAGATTTCTATCCGATACAATAGAAGGTAAATAAGGAGGATTAAAAAAGATGATATCAAATCCGTGTTTTAAGTCTGGAGGGAATGATTTAAATAAATCGGAGTGAATATATTTAATCCGATTATTAAATCCGTTGCTTTTTTCATTCGCTTTGGCAGAATCAATCGCATTCTGATCAATATCAGAAGCATAAATATTCGCTGAGAAATTTTGATTGATCTTTTTTACTGAGAGAAGGAAAATCGCGACGATTCCTGATCCTGTACCCATATCCAAAATATTATTAACATTCTCAATTCTAAGACTGTCAAAATGAGTGCGTGTTATATGATCCTTCAAATAATCAATAATTAGATATGAATCGTCAGATGGAGAATACACATCCCCAATCGTAAACTTAATCTTGGGATCTGGATAATTAATGATTAATCTCCCCCAATTCAATCAAATGATACACTTTTTGGGCTAATTCTGGAAAGTTATTAAGTTTTAATTGAAAGGTTTTTCCATTTTTTAACTCGATCTCCTTCAAGATTTTTTTAATCATATTTTTATCAATATCAGAGTTTTTACTTCTTTTTAAGAATAATTCTATAGCATTTGAGAGATTTTTATTTTTATAGGGCATTATTCCCGCAATAAATTTCAAGAAGAAGTCTCTTGTGGCTTTTTCTTTTAAAAATGGATGGAGTTCTTTCTTAGGTTTAAGCTTTATTAAGGATAAATCAATTTTGGGTCGAGGATAAAAAGAATTTTTAGATATTTGAACCCTTTTGATCGGTTTCATAAAAGAGTTCACACTCACAGTAATACGTGAGAAATTTTGATAATCTATGTTGTAAAAAATTCTGTCTGAAATACTTTTTTCAATGACCAGATTGCCATTAGGGGGATTTAATTTAAAAAATACCTTTTCTAATAGAGGACCAGTGATAGAATATGGAATGTTTGAAACTATCTTATTATGTGGGGGGAGTTCCGCCTTTAGGATATCTTGGTGGATAATTTTTAGATTAGATCTCTTTCCAAACTTATCAGAGAGATATCTGTATAATTTAGCATCAATTTCATATGCATATACGTTTTGAGCAACAGCAACAAGTTTCTCTGTCAACACACCTAATCCCGAACCAACTTCTAAGATAATATCATCTTCAGATATATTGGAAAATTCTATAATTTTTGAAGTGGTAAGTTCATTAATTAAAAAATTTTGACCTAAGTGTTTTTTAGGAGAAATACTAAGTTTTTTTAAAATAGATACAACTTCTTTTTTATTCATATTGGAATGAGCTACTCATACCTTTTGGTCTTACTGAAGATATAATACTTCACATCTCGTTGGAGCTCTTTTATAATTCTTAAAGCGATTTGTTTGGGAGGATTACTAATACTTGTTCTGTCTGAAATATCTTGAAATGTAACAAATTCTTGTCTATCCCGTGCTTCCAATATTTCCCACATGTGTTTTTGTCCGATTCCCGGAATAAGCTTTAAAGCGTGAAGTCTGGGGGTTATTGATGTAGAATTATTAAAAAAGCGAATAAATAAATCTTCATAATTATTTACTTCCGTTTCCAATACAGATTGAATTAGCGCCTTAGAAGTACTGGTTAAATCATCATAATCTATTTTTCTGACAACTTCTTGTAATTTATTTGCATTTCTAAAATTTTCATAGGTGTTTTTTTCTTGGACTTTAATATTTGAATCTCGATTGTATTTAACTTCATAAAGAACAAAATCAGGAAAAGTGAGAACTTGTGCGAGAGGGGCTCGTGCCCAACTAGGTTTTTCGCCACCGACATGACCATGTGGCATCAGATCTAAGATTATCACGTCGCGCTCTCGTTTGATAAACTGTCTTTTTTTGCGAGGACCCTTTCGATAAGAACCTCGTCGAGGTTTTCCTCTGTATCGATCTCTTGGTCTTCTGTTCATCTTGTTTACCCACTCTCTTAATCCATTTTAGTGTTGTATATCCCATAACTATTATTAATTATTTAAATCTTCGATTAATGGAAAGCACGTCATTCTTTAATTAAATTATCTATGAATATAAATTCTTCGACTAGTTATATTCTATCTCTCTAGATTAAAAAAACTATATTTTTTTTCAAAACTTTAAGATGACTTTAGATCTTCGATTTGGTAGAGAATTTCTTGCAGTTGCTCATCGCTTAATGATTTACCTGCATAACTTTTTTCCAAAATCATTCTTAGTTCGGGTACAGTCTTCGGATCGACATTTACAATATTAATAGTATAAATTTCTTCAATATCATATTTATCCATCAAAAAGTTTTTAATTTTGACCGCATCTTTTTCAGAGAGTTTTGAAAACTTATTTACATAATTAAACGTAATTTCTTGAAAATGTGATAAACCTTCTTCTGGGTCAATTTCTTCAATTCTCTCTTTAATGTCTTCCATCATTTTATTGACCTCAGGTATGGAAACCGATTTCTCGTCTATTTTTCGCCCAAACATTTAAATCACTATAATTCGTATTTACATATACAATTACTATTATTTAGAAGCAGGGTTAAGTCGTAAATGTTCTCTCCCAACTATGATTGTCTTCTTTGAGTTCCCAAGCTTGACATCCACTTCAAAGCATCGCCCTCGTATACCTGTAATAACTCCTGTTCGTCCGTGGTATCGTCTATGAGGGAGACCTCTCTTTTGCTTAGAAGGATCTCCAATAATATCAACTTTATACCCTATTTCATAATCAATCAAATACTTATCTATCGACCCTATTCCTCGCTCTCTAGCCTTTTTTCTGTAAATTTTTCGAGTAGAGTTTCGGTATCCTTTATTTAAAGCCATAGTTGTTCGATCCTTATAGGTTATTATTTTTGTATATGTACTATAATTTATTTATTTTGTGGTTTTTCTCTTTTAGCATATATTTTCTAGTTTTCAGCTCGGTTAATACTCAATATTTATTACCTCTAATTCTTCACAAACTAATTGCATATCGAAAATTTCCGTTAGAGAGGGTGAGGTTCTTCCCTCATCTCCATTTATCAATTCTTTAATGTATGTCCCTCCTTGGGTTTTAATGATAAATTCATAAAGATCGGGCTCTAAAAAGACACCTTCAATTTTGTAGATCCGTTTCTTACGAATTTTATCTGCTCGACGATGAGATACTCGATTGGGAGTTCGTTGATCTAATATTTCTTCTTCAAACAAATCCTTGACGAGTTTCATTTTTTCTTGGAAAGTGGATTCATCAACATTTCTTTCCCCTCTGACCAAAGCTTTATAGGTTTTTTGTGTATTTTCTGCCTCTTCTTTTAACTGTACAACCTCCTTTTTATCACTATATCTTAGCTCATTAATTTCGACTTTTCCTTCATTTAGCGAATTAACTTTTCTTCTAATTGCTTCCAAGTCTAAAGACCTTACCTTTGGATTGATAAGTTCCAATACAAACGGTCGACCAGACCCTAGCATCCTTACATCAATATCCTCTCTTCCTGCTCCATGAAATTTAGATCCTTCTGCTTGTGCTGATCTTATAAAGGCGGGACTTATTAATTCTTCAACACTGGTTTGATATTGTTTGCCCGTAAAATCGCATTCTTCACAGCCTTTCCCATTGCATTTTCCGCAAGGCCATTTTGTTTGAGGAATTCCTCGGATTAATTTTTTATATCGACCATAAATGAAAAGAGACCTGATGAGTAAGCGAATCGAACAAGAATCATATCCGACAGTATATATGATTGTGATATCGGGATATTGAAACTCCGGCTCCTTTTTGAGTTTTTCAGAAAGAATTTTGCCTACTTCTCTATTGAAATGGGATTTAAACGATTCTGCCTCAATTAATTGAAGTTTTGACTTAAATTTATCTTCTTTATTAACTATTTCTGCTTCAGGACTTGTACCCACTAATAAAGTGTCAAATTCAAAATCAGAAAGCTTTTTTTGGGCTTTTTGCGCATAATCTTCTAAATTATTAAAGATATTTTTGCATAAATAACATTCTAATTCAGTATTTTTTTGAGAAAACTCAATCCCTTCTTTTTTTAGGATTTTAAGGGCGGTAGCATAGTTCGCATTCTGCGCTAATATTTTTAAATCTCTAACTGCTATTTCCCTCTCATTTGTAGTTCCTGACAATAATTTTTGGTGATTTTCCATTGTTATTGATAGGAGTAATGAACTTGCTCGTTCCTCGTTGGTGGTATTTGTCCCTAATAAGGAAAACATCCTCCCTAAACACGGTTTACAGAGGTATCTGTTTGCGTAAATCTCTAAGACTTTCTCGAAAATACTCATTTAGTAGATGAAATAGTTTTTGATAGTTTATCTTATTATTGCTTTTACCTTCTAATGTCTATTTTAAAATCAAAATTTAAAAATCAACATAGATTTTTCTATTTAAGTTTATTAAAACATAAATGAAATTTATAATAAGAGTTAATTAAGGCGATTTATAGTGGCTGGTAATGACGAACAGCAAGGTTTCGTGAAATGGTTTGATTATAGAAAGGGTTACGGATTCATAGCGGTGAAGGATCAAGAAGAGGATGTGTTTGTTCATTATTCGAATATCGATATGCAGGGTTTTAAAAAACTTGATCAAGGCGATGAAGTTGAATTTGAATTAAAGGAAAACGAAGACGAAGAAAAAGGTCCAGAAGCGCTGAACGTAAAAATAATTGCGAAAGATCGAAGATTTTAGGTGAACAGTTGATATAGTTGATTTAATTTTTTTATTTCTTCTTTTTTATTAATAATATTTTGTAATTCAATCAATCATTTACTAATTTCTGGTATTTAAAAAAAGAAATAAGAAGAAAAAAAAGAAATTAGATTTTGATTTGCTTTTCCCATTCGAAATCCAAGATCACATACTTTTTCGTATAGATATATGCGATTATCAGAACGACCGAAGCAATAGGACCCCATAGAACCATACCAATAGAATATGGTGTGATTGCTGCTGTTGGATTATAAGATATTGGAATTGAGAGAATCAATCCAATAAGAAACACTCCAAAGGCTTGGAAAATATTTAAAATAATTGATGGAAATCCCGTATATATGCCTGCTTTCAAATCTCCAGTCTTTTTCTCGTCATCCTCAGCTACATCAGCATATACGATATATGGAAATAAAAACCATCCCCCGAGTATAGCACCAATGCCAATTATGAAAATAATCCCAAAAATAAGATATGATGGCATGGGAATTAATCCAACTAACGTGATGGGCAGAAAGGCAGCTGCTATAAGAAACACATAAAGGAGTGTTGACTTTTTTCCATTTTTATCAATAGATCTTCTCCATAAGTATAGAAAAATGAATATAAATACTAAGAGAAAAACTGCTACGATAAGATAATCCGTCCCCCCTAGATTGAGTGCTTCTTCGGTATATTTTAACATTGTATTCGTAATCATAGTCCAAGCGAGCCCAGAAATTCCAACCATCAGAATAATCAGCATAAAGTTTTTATTCTGTATGATTATTTTAAGATTTTCGATCATATTAGTTTTTATTTCATATTTTGACTCCGTGGGTAGATAAAAAGCGACTAAATAAAACAATACAATAGTAAGTATCCCAAATATGATAACAGGCAATGAAAAAATTATTGGAATTGGTGTATTGATATTTGTTTCTAATTTATCCACGTAATCTGTTAATATCAGTAATGAAAATAATGACATTATGCCATTTCCAATATAATTAAAAGTATTCTGAATTTGGGAGACTTTGGGCCGTTCATTGACACTAAAAACTTCTGCCATCCATGCCTGATACGGAGTGGTCACCGCATAACTTGCCCTAAATAATATATCCCATATTAATAACCATATAAATAGAGCGGTTTTATCATTCAAATCAGGGAGTATAAGTTTAGGAAGTAAGAGAAATATAATAGAAATTCCTAGGATGGGGGCAAAGATTAGAAGATATGGTTTTCTTCTACCAAATTTTGTATATTTTGCATCACTTAACCAGCCAAGTAAAAATTGAGATGCTGCGATTGTTAAATACCCCATAGCTAAAGCAAATCCTGCTTGAAATTCATTTAACCCATAACCTGTAGTATAAAGGGTAAATACTGCCCAACCTTCTATTCCCAAAATAATAGATGTTCCTAATCTCGGCATTCCAAATACGAAACGGTCTTTCGATCCAGTTTCACGTTTTACATCCTCGAGTTCACTCATTTTAAATCGACTAAATTTTTTGCTTAGATAATTAATATTGTATAAACTTAGGTCAGTAGGGTATATAATATTTCCTAATAGAACATTAGTAAAGAAAATAAAGAACTAGATCTAAAAGCAATAAAAAGAACAATTTAAATTCTAGTCTTCTTCTTCCCAACCAAGTTCTTTTAGAACAGCATCTAGGGATTCTGATTCCTCTTCTAAAATGAATTCAGTCGCATACTCTGTTGCAACTTCCGAATCAAAATCAGGTGGTTTTAATTCATCGAGTGAAGGGAGAGATTCGGATGTATCTGTCGTAGGTGTCCTTTCTAAAGAGGGAGCAACGACCTTAGCTTCTGGTTGGGGTTCAGACTCTTCAATTTCTTCATCCATCTCCATTGGAGTATAATCTTCAAGAGGAATAGGAGGTACTTCATCGTCATATACTTTGAATTGATCAGATACTTGAGAGGGTTGTTCTGCTGTCTCGGGGAGACCCACCGATTTTGATCCAGAATCAAATTCGGTAGTTAAACTCTGGGGAATTGAGACAATATTGCGTTCATTTTGAGGCTCCAGTTCTTCTGCTCCAAGCCCTTCCTTCTCCCAATCATCAAGAAAGCCTAATAGACCATCTAAAGCTTCTTTATCCTGTTCTACTGAGGGTTTTACAACTTTTTCCTCCTCTTTCTTCTCTTCCTCTTCTTCCTCTTTTTTCTTCCGAAGCTTTTCTAATTCATCCTCTTCTAATGACAATGCCATCTCTGTCTTTTCATCTCCAGAGATCAGCGCATTTAATTTTTTAGCGAGTTCTCTCAGATATGGTAAATAATAACCTATTTTATATACCGCAGTCAATCCGCTGAAAACGATATATTCGTCATTAATAGCCATTAAGATACTATATCCTGATTTGTTATGAAGAATGATTTCCCGAAGTGCTCCGTGATTGGTTGCCTCACTAAGTCTCAAACCCAAATCAATCAATGCCGTACTTGATGCTGACGTGGCATCTGCATCTAAATCAGCTGAGGTGGCACTTGAGACTTTCATTCCAACACGTGATAATACAGACAAGTTTTCTAAATCTGTTTTTTCTTCTTCGTCTTTCAACACATACATTAGTTTTTGTCTGACATCGTCCGCAAGAGATGACATTTTTTTACGTAGAAGATTTGAATGATTTAATTTATTTCAAGAGATCAATAATAAAAGTACTTTAAATAATTTATCTCATTTCATTTTAAAAATTTTTTTAGATTCATTTGTTTTGGATGAGGTTGTAATTTCTGATTAAAAGAAAAACCCGACACCTCAGAAATAATATCCATAACTTTTTCCATAACATCAGCAGGAGCCAAATGATTCGTCTCGATAACAAATATTTCTTCAGAGTCCTTCCTCGAAGAGAGGATTTCGTTATAAAAAGTGAGCACATTTAATAAATAATTCTTTTCTGTTTCATTCCATTGTTTACGTATTTTTTCTAAAGACCCTCGCACGATAGTACGTTTGAGTATTGTATCTGGATCTGCTGTAAGATATATAATATAATCTTCCCGCCAATTTACAGAATTAAAGGTATCCAAGATTAACTGATAATCTTTTTCTTTTAAGAAAAGCGATTTAGAATACACCAGAACGCATAAAGGTGTCCTATCAAGAATAACAACCCGACCATTGTATCTTTCATCAAAATTCCTTATATTTTTATTCCGCCTAATGAATTGCTGGAGAAAATGAATTTCAGATCGAAATGCGGTTTGTTTATTTCGGGAACCAAAAGGAAACGGGGGTTTTTTCACATATCTTTCTGGAAAGAACTTAAACTTTAGGTTATCACTCAGTTCTTTTTTGAGTAAATTGAAAATTGTGGTTTTACCGACTCCATGGGCTCCAGCTATAGAGATAACAATATTATCTTTACTGCCTTTATTTCTGTAGGTATTCCTGGTGCCCAATCTTGATAGCTCCTTCGAAATTATTTATGTTGTATGAAATGAAAAGAGGTGTTCTCTTTTATAGTACAAGAGATTAATGATTTTTTTGATTATTAAAATTTGATATTTAGAAGTTAATGTGATGATTAAAAATATATCATCATCAACAAGATAATTAAATTGTAAACAGAATACGTGATTATGGAATTTGCCAGATTTCCATTTAGCTCATAAATTATTCCTAATATTAGATTAATCAAAAAGTACAATAGTAAAAAGTATATGCCGATTGGAAAATTGAATATTAAGAATAACACAGAATAGGCGAGTGAAACTACGAGCGCAACCAATAATATTGAAACCGCTTTTCCACGCAGATTTTTTCCAAATCTCTCTTTTAAGGTATTATGGAGAGTTCCCCTAAATAACATTTCTGAAGATATTGACGCAAGGATAAGGAGGATAGCAAAGAGAATAATCCAATAAAATTCAGCACCTTTTAACGATTGAGCATATGATGTGAAATAAGTCTCTACTTCTGCAAAAATATTAAATCCAAGAGATTTAAAAAACTCTATAACAATTTCCATAAAATCACTGATGAAATAAAGTGTAATACCTCCGGCGATTCCAATAAAAGCTGCTAATATAAGTTGTCTATTCCCTAAATTTAACCCTAATTTTTCATATGAATGGTTTTTAGAAAGAATATAGACCACAGGATATAAACCCAAAAACACTTCTGGAATTTGACCAATTATAATATTAAAAACGGTAACGGTTCCTGGAGGTGTTTGGATAAAATAGGAAATTGTAGTAAAAACTATGAAATAAACTGCAATATATATGAGAATACTGTTGCCTACAACATTAAGACCCTCCTTAAGGTTCCAAGATTCTTTTTTCAGCCTTATTTGGGGGCGGAGTTTTTCGCCAGTAAAAATAAAACCCGTTTCCTCTTCCTTAGGTTCAGTTTCCGCTAGAGGTGGCTCTGTAAGTTTGGCATTACAGATAGGACATTGTTTTAAAATCCGTGATTTAATTATTGATCCGCATTCGGGGCATTCTCTACCGGGAACTTCTTTTTTTTTGTTTGCTCTTTTTGAAGTTTCTTCAATACCTTTTTCTTTTTTATCTTTTGGTTTAACTACTAATTTTCCACATTTAGGACAATAGACACGGTCTTCCTCTAATTCGGTGCCACAATATACACAGTATTTTAATTTGGACTCGTCGTTTTTATCAGACATTATTTGATGAGAAAAATAACAATAATTATAGGTTTGTAAATAAATGATGAACTAAAAATAATATAGTTTATTATTAATTCTAATTATCATTAGTTAGACAAAATACAATAATGGATAGTAAAGAACGAGTTAAACGTGCTTTTCATTTTGATAAGCCAGATAGGGTCCCTATGTCGTGTATGAATTTGAAAACCGATTTTTTCCCCGTATCGATTTATCCACCGAAATCTTGGCAACCGAGAGAATTTCCTCCACACGTCCAAGGTGGGGTAGACTCCATCCGAAAATTTTTCTATAGGGCGTTTATATATAGGTGGAAGAGAAAGTATCGGAAAGCTGCGGGTTATGAGAAAAAATGGTGGAAAAAACCACATATTAGTATTGATGAATGGGGTATTCAATGGAAATCATCGGGTTCTGAAAGCGAGGATATCACCCGTGGTCACCCTCATTTTGGACCTCTGCAGGAAAGTTGGGACAAAATAGATGAGTTCGAAATTCCAGATATGTCTAATGAGAAGAGATATCGGATTATTAAAAATCCATTATGGAAATTATTAGGACGAAAGCGATATACTATTGGGGAATTGGCTCCAAATGGGTTTTTCAATCTCTGCTCTCAAATTAGAGGTTTTAATAATTACCTCATAGACTTAGCAAGGAATCCAAAACAGGTTCATGAACTCAATGAAAAAGTGTTGCCTTATTTCACTAGTCTTATTAATAATTATAAAGAATTTTATCCTTCTCTGGATTCAATAATGGTGGCAGATGACTTGGGCACTCAAAAATCCCCTTTTATTAGCCCCGAAATTTTTACAAAATTTTTCAAGCAACCCTATAAAAAAATAATCAACCTTACCCATGATCTTGGAATGGATTTTATCCTCCATTCTTGTGGCCAGATTTATGAATTGATGCCAGATATAATTGATATCGGAGTAGATGTGTTTGAATTTGACAGCCCGCATATGGTCGGAGTGGAAAATCTTAAGAAATGGTCGGAACAGAGAAAAGTTGCTTTCTGGCTTTCTTCCAATATCCAAAGTACCTATACTCTTGGAACTCCCGAGGAAGTGGAGCAAGAGATTAAACGATACATAAAAGAAGTGGGAAATAACGAGGGTGGACTTGCGATCTATGAATATATGTCTAAATCCGCATTAAATACCCCTAAGGAAAATGTCATCGCCCAGAGAGACGCAGTGATGAAGTGGGGTCAATATGATGAGGAAGGAAAAATTAAATGGTTGAAATAATATTAAAATAGTTAATATGTGAAAACAACATGGTAAAATTATTTGGTAAGAAGACGAAACAGATTTTGGAGAAGTTTTCAGAAGAGCAGATTATTCTTGTCTCAAAAGGAGCAAATTTCTTTGGTGTGGAATCAAAAAGCTATAAACAAATCAGAGGAAATGGTGTGTTAATACTTACGAGAGATCAATTATTTTTCCAATTATGGCTTCCTAAAAGAATCATCAAAATACCTTTAGATAACATAATTAGGGTGGAAAAAACTACCCACCATTTACGAAAAATTAGATTCGTTGACCTATTAAAGGTAGAATTTACTAATAAAGAAGGAGAAGCAGATTCTGTTGCTTGGTGGGTAAAGGATTTAGAACAATGGATTGCAAAAATCCAGGCATTAATGTAAGAAAAAAAATTTTAAAATATTTTATTATAAACAAAAATAGTAGATAATTAAAGTATAATGTGTCTATATCTTTTCATGTTTTTTTAAGTAATTTTCCTTCCCCATTTCATACATTGCCATCATATTCTTGGGAGAAAAACTCATAAATGTTCCTAAATCTCCGCCAGGACCTCCCGCTTTTATATCTAATTGATCACTATTCTCTGCAGCCCATTTCATATAAATCCATGAGGGAACATTTTCTTGAGATTTTGTAGCATCGAGATATTTGAAATATTCCATTTCTGCGTTATTAAGATCACCATTATCATAATATAAATCTCCTAATTTGACTCCAAGTTTAGGTTTCCATCCTTTTTTTCCAATCTTTTGGAGTTGTTTATCAATTTTTTTTTGCAACTTTGACGACATTTTTATTCACATTTTTTACGCGCGTTTGTTTGTACTTAAACAATATTGATCAACTATTATGTCTATTCTAGTATTTATAAAGATTTACACAGATGGAAAAAATCTGTGGAATAGAATAATAAAGGTTTATAAAAAGTGAGTTGATAAATCATGTGTTATTTTTCTGCTTTTTTTCTACTGGTATCGTATAATTCCATAAGAAGAAGTCCATGATAATACGAAATACTATCAAAATAGCTATCTCCGGTATTTCGTCCCGCATTTACCAACGCCAATTGGGCATTTAAAGCAGCGCGAATTAACAATTCAATACCTTTATAAATCAAATTAGGACTCCATGTATTCTGGAATGGATTTGCCCACCACATTGGACAAGAATGGAGCCCCCTGTCATAAAAGTATCGTGCGGTTGTATAATAATTTTCTACTGCCCAATCTTTCGTTAAATCTAAATTGTCTGCTAGGTCCATAAGATTATTCAGGCTCTCCATAATTTTCCAATAATATTTATGAATATTATTTTCGGGGTGCTTCCATAACGGATATGGGACTTCGCATTTTAAGTCTTCATATGATGTGCTCCAACTGGAAGAAATGGGAACGATGTTTTCTTCCGCATATGGAAAATATTGATCTAAATTTGAGATAAATTCTATTTTAATATCATCCATTTTTTTTTTAGAGTCTTTTTGTTTTTGATAATTATTTTCTTCAATTAGCTTCAAGGTTTTTCCTAAGAATGATTTTTCATAATTTTTAATATGCCATCCGAAAGTCTCTCCGTCCATTGCGGTTATCACATATGTGTCATTATTTTTCTCTTCATCTCCATTTTTATACATTGAGCCTAATTCTTGAAGAAAATCCTTCGCGGTTAATTTCTTAAATGCAATTTTGTTACTGAGGATGTCATCCCTAAAATATAGTTTGAGCCCGTTTGGGGATCTATAGATTTTATCGTAGCACCAGTGTCTGGGACAAGAAATTCCGCTCATAATCACCCATTCATAACCGAATTCTTTGACAATTTTTGCAACTTGGGATGAAATTGCCATTTCAGGTGGAAAAAATCCTTTTTTATTCCAACCATTTCCGAATATGCCTCGATTGATTTCTTCATTTAATCGGATCTGTCGTTTTACTTCCTTTTTTGGAATAAGTGGAAGAATAGGATGGAATTTTGCAGTTCCTAAAATTTCTAACTTGTTTTCCCCTACTAAATCTCTTATTAAATCTAAAGTATCTGACATCCCATATTCATTCAATAACTCTATCAGCACCCCATTTATATTCAAACAAAATTTAGAGTTATCATAGCGTTTTAATTCATTAAATAATGGTTTGTAACACTCTTCATTTATTTTCTTTAAGATATCAATATCTTGGGTAGGAGGCTGATATATGTGGAGTAATGGAGCCCAGAATGTTGTCATTTTTATTTTTTTATATTTTATCGGTATAGAAATTTAAATTTATGCATTCTCTAATAATTTTTTGCTGATAAGATACAGCTAATTTCCACCTATAGATAATCTAGAAAAACTTAAGAACGTGAGTATTATAGAACATCACGAAAAAGATTCACTCGACCTTATTTTTCAATGATATTTTCTTCAATAGCAGTTCCAAAATGCGTCGCTCCAGGACCTAAATGGACTAGGATTTTATCACCTACTTCAAGATTAACAACCGACACCGCATCTCTCTTAGAATCGACTAATCGTATCGTTTCAGCATTTTGACAGATACAATTAATCGGGACAAATTGACCATCTTTTTCAGCTATCATTTCAAATCTGAGCATCGGGCGAGTTTCTATCTTTACTCGGCCCACAGAAACAATGCGGGCCTTACCCTCTGTATTAACCGCGATCACTTTTTCCCCTCCTTTTAATTCGCTTAAGTATTTCGTTTTATAAAGCTCTTTAGTTTCTGTATCCTCGTGAGGAACTAATATATAGGCGGATACATCTCCAGCATTGACTCGAAAAGGGCGAGATGCTACAAATTGAGTTTCGAATACTTCAGCATGCACGAGTGCAAATCCCATCGCAGTACTTCCAACCAGCATTCCTTCCCCAGGACGGAGCAGCGAGGTAGTATCTACACATACCCTATCACTTTCAGGGATTTTTTGGATTTCTTTAATTTCGGCCTCGGTCAGTTCTATGGTAAACGAGGTTCCTACCAACTTTTTAAGTTCGATAATTTGATTTGCATTGGTTGGTCTAAAAAGGATGCCATCAACTCCAATTTCTAATGTTTTCAGCATTAACTCCGCCTCCTCAACAGATTCTACTTCTGCTATTAATTCCGTATCCTTTTTATGCATTTCAGCAATTAGGTTCTCAAAAGGGATTATTTTCCAATCATCCGCCCTCACGATTAGTAAGTCGATTTTAGTAATATTTGATAACTGCTTAATTTCGCTTTCATCATCTTTTGTGGTCAATTCTTTGTAATAAGCTATGTCTTGGGTTTCTGTAGGATTATCTAAAAATCGATTCATCTGCTCTTTATTTTCAAACAATAGATAATCTGGATTCAAATCTTTTTGTTTTGAAATTGTTTTAATGCGCTCAATATCTTTAAATTCATCGTGGGTTGTACTACTGGTGAGAAAATTTAAAATATCTCTATTAAATGCTTCTTGGACTAATTCCTTAAATTCTTCCGTGTTTTCTGTAAAATCTAAAATAATTCGTTTCATATCCATCAAATTTTGGACTCTAGTTGATTTTTTTAATAGAATAAACTTTATTTCTTAAGATAGAATGTGTAGTATTCAAAATAAATTTTAAATTACTAAAATTATATGTATATAACTAGGTAGAAAAAAATAACTTAATAGGTGCTAAAAAGTTTGGGACTAAAGGACAAATTGTTCCCTAAAAAGGGGAAGGACAAGGACGTTATAATCACTAAAGCGAAAAGCCACATTCGAAAATTGGCAATGATGAATAAGAATTATTCAAAAAGAGCGGAGATCAGTAGAAAAAATGCGAAAATCGCCTTACAACGCGGCGAAAAATCTCGAGCAAAAAATTATCTTATACAGTATAAGAATTATCAAACGAAAATTGACCGAACGAATAACATCAGATCTAAAATCGAGCGTCAGATTCAAGCAATAGAAGAGGGGCAATTGATTTCACAAACCGGCGATTTAATGGGAGGGATGAGAGATGAACTGAAAGAAATAGCCACAACTGCATCACCTACCAGAGCGGCAGAAATTAATGAAGACGCAGAATTATATGTCACCGAAATAGAAGAGGCTGCGGATATTTTGGCGGGGGATCCTGAAATTGATTTGGCAATAGATGTGAGTGAAGAATTAGACCAACTAGAGACGGAAATGTTATTAGAGAAAGGAGGGGAAATGCCAGAAGTTCCCTCTGATGAATTACAGTATATTTCAGAGATTGATACCGAAGAAGTGCAACCCGAACTCCAAAATAAAGAGAAATTGCAGGAAGAGATTGAAAAGCTCCGAAAAGAGTTAGAAGAATAAATCAAATCACTTATTTTTTAGAAAGATCATATCTCCTTTCCTTACTCATAACTTTTAAGAGCTAAAATCATATTATTCAACTTACGTGTGACTATTTCATATGCGAAATCCTCTTCAAAAGAGTCTCTTAATGGTTGAAATCCGCAATCTGGTTTAATGATGAGATTTTCCTTGCCAACTAGGTTCACGGCTTTTTGAATCGTTTTTTCAATAGTGGAGATGCTTTCTACATAATCAGACAGCGTTCCGTCCTTTTTTGGCTTTATTTTAGTCTCTACCGCCCCAAATCCCAAGTATTTGTCTGCTTGTTCAAAATGGGCTTTTTTAAAAATGTCATAATTAGATGTATTACTCTGAAATTCGTGATCTAATATATTTACCTCGGTTTCCAAGAGAATATCTCTCAAATTAGGATTTAATTGTCCGCATACATGAATTGAAGAAACATCTGTGATTTCTGAAATCGCAGTATTTAAAGTTTCAATCACAAAATCTCTGGAATGGAACATGACCTTTTTTCCCACGATTAATCCTAAAATGGGCTCATCCATTGATATAATATTGAATCCCATGTTATTGTAGGCTTTTCCAATATTTTTCATTATTTTTGCCAATTTTTCGACAATCCAACCAACCATAATGGCTTTAGGTTCTCTAAATAACATCGATTTAAGACCTTCTGAGAGGGTTCCTTGTAAAGTGATTTCACTTGCTAGTGTAAAAGGTCCGGTCAGACAAGCCTTTGTACCGCTTATCAGATTATAAGAATGTGGATGATTTTGTAGATAATTTAACATGAATTCTCCGTATTCTAATGCAATAGGTTCATCCGGTATCTTGAAATCATCAGTAAGGATAAATTTTCCGTCTTTTTGTTCTAATTCGGGGATAAGCTGAGATAGTGGCGTTAAAAATTGCGATATCATTGAGACTAATTGAGGATAGCATGGAAAATCTATTCCGATGTTTATTTGATCCTCGATAGCTCGTTCCATATTAATTTGCGTATTTTGCAATGGAAAGGAGCCAACCACTGTAGTAGAAAGTCCAATATCATCTATATTCATACATAAAATAAGGTTTATCAAAATATAAGTTTGATTTTAAAAAAGTGGGGAAGAATTAGGAAAAATATTTCTTATTATCATACTTTCGTCCAATATTTTTTATAGCTTCATTTTCTCGTATACGCTCGTCAAGTGTACGAATTTTTTTATTAATCATATAAAGATCTTGTTTTAAATTCTTGAATGCTCTTAAATAATCAACTTCTGTAATTTTTCCCTCATCGAATTTTCTGTCTAAGTTTTTTAGCGTTTCGTGAACACTAAACCTCTCCTTTTTTAGTTCAGTCATTTTTTTATGGTGCTCATCGACCTCACCCAAATGATCCTTATTTTGATACTTTTTCGGATCAAATGAAAGATTATCGTCTTTAAAATATTCCGATAAATAATTTCGAGTATAATCCTGAGTCGAAGGATCAAGTCGAGGATTATTGTAAAATGATTCAGCAGATCTACTATAGGTTTCTTGGTTAATATAATCGTTAAATGCATTTCTCAAATTATTATTTGGGAATCCATGTTTTTGGAATCGTTCAAGCTGCTTCATTAAAATATTTTTCTCTTCAGAATTACTGGGAATTGGTTCATTTCTTGAAAAATTTCCCGGATTATAGTTTTGATATCGGTTTGGATAAAGAATGTTTTGAAAATGGAAATTTTGAGAATTATTTGAATTATCAGGATACTGACTATGATTAGGGCCAATTGGTGGTTTTCCATATTGATAATTGTTATAATGTGGGACACGCCTCTGAGAGTTATATGACTGATTTTGGTTATTTGGATAATCTTGTTGGTATGAGGGTTCAAAATATGGGTTTATATAATAATTCGGTGGTGGAGGCGTATTTCGATTATCATTGTGGTAATTATTTTGTCTATGAGGGTACTGGTTTTGTCGTGATTGGTAGGAATTACTTTCATAATGAATAGGGGGTTGCTGATATCCTTGATTATTATTACTTGAATTAGGGTTTTGAGAGGAATGCTCCGGATAATTCCCATTAGCTCTGTTAGCATAATTCAGATTATTTTTCCCTGTGTCATGGGTTTTTTCATTGTTAATTTTACATTTTAAGCTAAAAAATGAATTTATACCATCCTCTATGAAGTTTTTTAAATTTGTAAGATCTGCATTGAGGTTCTCAATTTTTTTGGCAGATTCTTTGTCATAAATTGCCGTCTCATCAAAATTTCGCGCCAAAAGGATATATTCAATAACTCTGGAAATCGCTTTATTCGGTAGAGAAAATTCGTATTCTCCATAGGCGAATTTGATATATAATTTTTTAAATAATTTTCCTTTTTCCTTTATCCTTTGAAGATCATCCACAGGAGCTTTAAAAATTAATTCTTGTTTTTTTTTGAAAAATCCATATTCATGAACAAAAGATAAGTCTAAATTGGTGATAAACAAGATCCCATTTCTTCTTTTAAATATATCCTGGTAATTTGTACCGTTAGATAGTTTTGCATTAATAGCATATACCGGTTTTTCATCGTCTGCCAAATTGATAAACCGTTTATATTCATTGAAATATTTGGTTATTTTATCTGTAAAAGAAAGATTCTTTTTGATGGATTCTACATCACTATTAATAGTTTCTATATTATCTTCAATAAATTCATCGATGGATTCTCGACTTCTATATAGATTTTCTAATATCCCTTCAATTATTCTAATACTTGTATTGGGTTGTGAATAAATGTCAAAGAAATACTCCTTGTTTAGAGAAAGATGATGGAAATGTATACTAATCTTCTCTAATAACTGATCCTCTATATATTTTAATAATTTAAACAAGGAAAGTAGTTCTGATTCCATTTTAGGAAAGTGATAACATCGAATAGGAGGTGCTCGTGCTTTTTTCACCTTTTCTCTTATCATATAAAGATTGTTTATAAGATCTCTGAAAGGTTCTAAAAAATTTCGGGTCTCTTTGATTAAATCTAAAAAGGATTGTTCCAATTTCTCTTTTTTTTCATATATGTTTATTATACGATGGGAATGACATTTAGGACATGATTTAATGTATTGAGTAACATTGATTACGTTCTCACCATTACAATCTGCGCAAATTTTGATTTTCCCTATTTTCTTATCCTCAGATTCTTTCATTTGAATATTTTTGGAATTACAATCTTGGCATACGAAAGATTCAACTTTATCATCGTCAAGACAGTCAGAGCAACAGCTGGCACCACAATTTTCACAATAATAAGCTAAAGGTTCTCTACCTTGGCAGAATCTACAAAAATGATTCTCTATGAAATGCTCTGACATTTTAATTTTTTCCTTTATGAATAAAGAACAAATCGCTTTATTATTAGAAGGTGAGGTATTCTTTTATTTTACTATGTTATTTATGTATTACGTTTTTTAA
>WJIN01000234.1 GCA_014730295.1 Promethearchaeota archaeon
ATTAAGGCACATCTCATTACGACCCCGCAGAGATAGCCCTAACACTTCATACGGGTTATCGTGGATCTTTTTTAGTTCTAAGATCACGCGATCACTCTGGCTATGGGTCCTGCATAAGTATATCAGCTTGAGATCCTTACTTTTGACGATGGGTAGCAAGGCGCTTAAGGCGATCACGATCTTTCCCGTGCCGTTGGGAGCCACCAATAACATATTAGCCCGCGTCCGAGCCGACGCCATGATTCTTTTGATGATGCGCTCTTGCTCGTTCCGATAGCTCGGGTACGGGAAAAACGAGTCATAGGAAAGTTTTTCGAATGGTATCCAAATGAATTATTGAAAAATCATTTCTATTTCACACGTACTATTCCATTATAACCATTGAGAGTGACCACTTGCCCATTTTTGAAATATTTACACGCATTTGAAATATTGGTCACAGCGGGGACTCCATATTCCCTTGATACTACCGCTCCATGAGAAAGGACTCCTCCCGTCTCAGTAATAAGTCCACCGATTTTTGAGAAAATAGGAGTCCAACCAGGGTCTGTCCGGGGAACTACGAGAATCTCCCCGGATTTAACCTTAGAAATATCCTCTATTGTTGTCAACACTCTTATTTTTCCTCTGATCTCACCTTGGCTTGCGGGAATTCCTTTAAAAATATGACTATCTTCCTCGTATTCAAGGCTGTCATTGAACTCTCTACTGCCAGAAATGAATTTGGGGGGGATTTTGTCTTCATATTTCTCGAAAATCCTTTTCCTCTCTGCGATCTTTATCTCTAATTGCTCTTTTACTTGCTCCTGGATATTTCGGTTAATCAAAAATCTAATTTCGTTTCGATATAAAAAGAATATATCTTGGATTTTTGTAATGTATCCCTTTTCTTGGAAAAGTTTTGCAATTTCCAAATATAAATTACGGTTTAAAGTAATCCATTTATCCAAATTAAATCTCTGAGCTTCTCTGAATTTAATATATCTTCTACTCAAATCAAGAATCGTTGAAAAAAGTTTCCATTTTATCAGTCCTAAGAATTGTAAGCGTATTTTGCTTTCAATATATTTTTCGACCAAATTTCTATGGTGCTTGTTTTTCTCTTGAATTTTAGTTATTTCTTCTTCATTTTCCAAAACTAATGATTGTAAAATTTCAACAACATATTTTGGTGCTTCTCGCCAACGTGGATAATATGGTTCCCGAGTAAAACCCCGATCCCCGTGTTTTATTAGGAATTTTTTCAGATTCTCATGAAAACTCTTAATCTCGGGATCTTGATATGATAATAATTTTTCCATAAGATTTTTCGGATCACTTTCAATGAGTAATTGCTTTAGTTTTGTATTCTTTTGCGCTTGGGATGCTAAATTGTGGATTTTTCGATTCGTTTCGGTTAATTTATGATCTAACCCAGAGATGAGAATAGGATAATATTTCAAACACTCTTGTTTTCCAATAAACTTTGTAAGAAGATATTGCACTAATAAGTTCATACCAATATTATGCACCGGAATCCCATATCTGACGAGACGGAAATGGTCCCGCATTAGAATGTCTAATTCTTCTGCTAACTGGAACAAATGTTTGAGATCTTTCTTATTCTTAAAATCTTCCAGTTTTTTATTGAACGTGTTATAGAAAGGATTAAATTTTTCTTTGGTCCATTCATAATACGCTTCATCTGTCTTTGAAATAGAACCCTCTGGATCGTAGAACATGATTCTGAGTTCTGCTACTATTCGGCGAATAATATGGAATGGAAGATCCTTGATTGTTTCTTTCCCATATGGACCAGAGCCATTGGGGAAATAATTTAATAAGTCATCGTTTCTCATAAATGGTGGAATTTCATTTTCCACTTTTCTTTTAAGTACATCCAAATTAAAATATACATGTCCATTATACAGTTTTAATAATTTGGACTGCATTCTTTTATAACCCATGATACTGTTCAGTTCTACATTAACAACATCCGTCAATTGATCTCCTAAAAGATTAAAAAACAAGGGTGTACAATTATCATTCCAATAATCATCACTATATCCACGAGAGTAGATTATACCTTTAATTCCCCGCTTCTTTACGAATGCTGTAATCGGTCGCGTTTGTAGAATAGATATTTCTTTATTTTCATCAATTGCCCATTCAATATCTTGAGGTTTTTTATATAAATTTTCAATTTCCAAGCCTAATTTAGAGAGTTCCAATATTTCTTGGTCTGATAAAGATGTCTGTAAATTTTCATCATAGGATGAAGAGATAGTCTTCATTCCGCTCTTTTGCTCTATGTGGTCAGGAAATACAATATACTCCTTTTTACCGATCTTTTTATCAATGATTTTAAAGTTATATTGGTTATCATCACATTTCTTATTAATAATGAATTGATCAGGAGAGCAAAGACCAGACATTACTGATTCTCCGAGCCCAAAATTAGATTCTATGAGCATTTCTGATTCTTGAGAATTGGTGGGATTAACTGTAAAAAGAACGCCTGCACATTTTGCTGGAACCATCTTTTGCACAATTACGGCGATTTTCATATTTTCATGTGGGATTTTGTTTTGTATCCTATAATTGATTGCTCTACTTGACCATAAGGAGGAATAGCATTTTTTCACATGTTCTATAACCTCCCCAGAAGTTCTCAGATTAAGATAAGATTCATATTGCCCCGCAAAAGACGCGGTGAGGGAATCTTCAGAAATTGCTGAAGATCGCACCACAAAATTCTCACATGAAATATCTGTGCAACCTTCTTTAATTATATTTTTTAGCTTCTCAGGAAATATTCCTTGTAAAATAATATTTTGGATTTCCTCAGCTGTTGCTTCAATATTCTCATTTTTCGGAGATCTCAGCTTATCTAACAATGTGTTGATTCTTTCATACAGATTATTCTCATCAATAAAAAAGGAATACGCATCTGTGGTGAGGACAAAACCCTGGGGAACATTGAATTTATTCTGAATCAGATTCCCTAAATTAGAAGCTTTCCCTCCTATTTTATCTTTATAATGCCTATTAATATCTTCTAACCTAATGGTTAACGGTTCTGAAATTACCACATTTAGACACCTTCTCGTAGAATAATGATACAAAGACTCTCATATATTAAACTACTTTATAGTTGCTTTTCATAAAAGCTTTCTAAGATCGTTTCCTATATCAATTGTAGTAGTAGTACCCGGTGATAAGTGGATTAATATAACTTTACTATGATTAAAAATAGTATGAAACCATAATAAGGAGAATTCCCCTTAAAATATCCTCTATTAAATTTTAAAGAATAAAAGTGTTTCTCTCTGGATATATATTATTGAAAATAGAGAATACTGGTTTTAGCCCCTCATATGGCTAAAATTTTTATTTTATCAAACTTTATGAAATATAATTTTAATTTTCCTTAAAGTGAGATTAATGGGTAAAACAAAGAAAGTAGACGCGACAGGGAAGTACGGTGCCCGCTATGGTTCTGTAGTCCGTAAAAGAGCCCGTGATGTGTTTGTCCGGATGAAGAGCAAGAACATAAATTGTCCAAAATGTAAAACAAAAGGCTCTATCCATAGAGTTTCCACAGGAATCTGGCATTGTAAAAAATGTGATGCTAAATTTACTGGAGGTGCATATGATATTGTCACTGCCAGAGGTGCTGAATCTTTTAGAGTTGCGCGAAGAAAACAAAGAGAAATTGAGTTAATCGAAGAAGAATGAGTGATACCTCCTTTTTTTCCATCCAATCGACAATTACATTTTCATTTGACAACAGTCAGATAAGGGATATTTCTTATACTTCTTATTTACCAGAGCACCAAAAAGCAAGAGCTAAACGCTCTCTTATAACAATGCAGAAAAAAGAGCCTAGTTCTTTGGAATTCTCTGTTAAAAGTCAAGATATTACTGCATTCCGAGCCTCTATGAACGATATTATTACATTTGGAAAAATAATAGATAAAGTTTTGGACCTTACTGCGTTGAAGTAAACTTTTTTCTCATTTGTAAATCGACTTTTTAATTGAAAAGTGTGAATTTATATTTTCTTCTAATGGTAATATTGCTGAATTTATTTTTTAACAGCACTCAGTAGCTTTTAATAATGAATCCTTGATAAAAGCGTAGTAAAATTAATAATTAATTAAAAAAAAATTTAAAATTTAGTATATTATCTATTTCATAGAAAATAAAAACGATGTGAAAAAGTATGACAATCAATCCGAATGATATTAGCCCTGAATTACGAGAAAAGTTAATGAATTTACAAAATTTGCAAAATAATTTAGAATTCATCGTGAATCAGAGAATTCAATTAGAAAGCCAACTAAGAGAAACCGAATTAGCAATAGAGGAATTAGAGAAGACAGATCCCGATGAGGTTGTATATAAATCGATCGGTGGGATTATGGTAAAGAGCAGCAAGGATAAATTACTTTCAGAGAAAAAAAATGCTAAAACTACGTCTGAAATGAGAGTAAAAACACTCAAACAAAAAGAAGAAAGAACTAGAAACCAACTACAACAATTAAGTCAAACTCTCCAGTCCGAACTGCAACAACAGTCGGCATAAGCTTATGTTAAAATCTGGACTCAATTCTTTTCATAATTTTTTAAAAAATAAAACACGATTTTTGATCACCTCTCATGATCTAGTAGATCTTGATGGGTTTGCGTCTTCTGTATGTCTGAATTTTTTTTTACAAATACAACATAAGATAGAGACACATCTTTATTTCTCAAAGATATCCAAGCATACGCAATTCTTCTATGAAAAAATGAAAAAAAGATTTCCTAATTTTCAAATAAAATTCGAAGAATCTGTAGGAAATATAAAGGAACTCGATGGGATAATTATTTTAGATGCCAATGAATTGGATCAGATTATATTTCTTGATAAAAATTCAGATGATTTTGATAAGATCCCTTATTTCTTTATAGATCATCATTTTAAAGAAGGATTTACTAATGAGGAAAATATGAATGGAATATTTTTCGATGATTATGCTTCGACAGCGGAAATAATCGCGCAAATATTAGATGAATATAATTTTCATATTCCAATTCCTTATCGATATCTTTTAGTGGCTGGGATCTTATCGGATTCGGGTTATTTTAAGTTTGCAAATAACACAACCATCAAGACTGTAGCCAAATTACTTAATGATAAATCTGACTATCAAGAGATCTTGATGATGTTAAAATCCAAACCGGATAACTCTAAGAAGATAGCTCAAATAAAAGGGACCCAAAGAGCAGAGTTGATCAAAATAAACGATTGGTTAATCGGAATATCTGAGGTCAGCAGTTTTGAAGCCAGTGTTGCAAACACTCTTACCAAAATAGGATTTGATGTTGCCATCGTCTTCTCTGAACGTTCGGATGAATACCGAGTTAGTTTAAGAGCAAGAAAAAACGTATGTCTTGAAACTGGGCTCCATTTAGGGAAATTATTAGAAGAGATATCAAAATCATATAATGCGAGTGGTGGAGGACACGATGGCGCTGCGTCTATTAATATCTCGAAAGAAGAAGGGAAGCTGAGAGATGATATCTTGGCAAAAATTAGAGATGTTTTAAATAAATAATACCTTATTATAAATAATTAGTGGTATTGGTATGCCTCCCCTTATTCAATTTCATAATTTTTATTTCAGATACAAAGGAAATGAAGTTTATGCGCTAAATGACGTAAATTTAAAAATCAAGGAAAATAAATTCATCTTACTTGCTGGAGAAACGGGTTCTGGGAAAACAAGCTTAATAAGATGCATGAATGGATTAATACCCCAATTTTATTCTGGGTACTATAAGGGTTGGGTGGAAGTAAATGGAATCGATACCACCAACACATCAATAGCAGATCTGAGCACTTTTGTTGGGATAGTGTTTCAAAATCCCGAAAATCAGCTTGTTTCTATGAATGTCGAACATGAGATTGCCTTTGGGTTAGAAAATTTAGGGATTCCAAAGGATCAAATAAAACAAAAAATTGATGAAGTGGTTCAATTAACTGGAATTGAAAATATATTAAATAAAGCACCCTTCGAAATCAGCGGTGGAGAACAACAAAGGGTCGCTTTAGCCTCAATATTAGCCTTAAATCCAAAAATCCTTATTCTGGATGAACCTACATCTAATTTAGATCCTTTTTTTGCGAGTAAAATCTTAACTCTACTTCAAAAAATCCATCAAGAACGAGATATAACTATCATAATTAGCGAACACAGACTGGATCTTTTGATTTCAATTGTGGATGAGATTATCCTAATGAATAAGGGAAAAATAATAGAACATGGAGAAAAAGATGAAGTTATTAATAACACAAATTTTGAACAACTCAAAATCAATAAACCCTTTATACATTCTCTTTTCACAAATTTAAAATCTGAAAAACTATTTGATGGTAACATCCCCTTTAATTTATCAGAAGCAGCTAGAATAATTAAAAGATTAAAGGAGGGCTCTCTATGAGTGTAGAGAAAAATCCCTTTGTAATAATTAGTAGTGTGAGTTATACCTACCCGACTGGAACTGTTGCGTTGAAAAATATTGCGTTAAATATCGATCAAGGGGAAATGGTTGGAATTATGGGGCCCAATGGAGCAGGAAAGACCACACTAATCCGTACTCTAAATGGTTTAATCAAACCTCAAAGTGGCATTGTTTTGATTAATGGTGAAAACACAAAAGACAAAACAATTGCCCAATTATCCAGAACTGCGGGGGTAATCTTTCAAAATCCCGATCATCAATTATTTTCGAACAGAGTCGAAGATGAGATAAAATTCTCTCTGAAAAGCATTTATTCTGATAAATCAGAAATTCAAGAAAAGACAACTGAGATTTTAAAGCAATTTAATTTTGAAAGATATAAAAACCGTTCCCCCTTGAATCTATCCGGGGGAGAAAAGAAAAAACTTGCGTTAGCTTCAGTTGTCTGTCGTGATCCCGACATTCTTATTTTTGATGAGCCCACTTTAGGTCAAGACAAAAAGGAAGTAGAATTTTTTACTAAATTTATTCAAGAAGAGAGAGATAAAGGTAAAACAATCATAATTATTACCCATAATGTCGAATTTGCTTACGATTATATCCCCAGAGTTCTGTTAATGGCTAAAGGGAGATTAATCGCTGATGGACCTACTCGGGAGATTTTAACCAACCAAAAGCTAATCCAGGAAGCATCTTTGGTATCTCCCCAAATAAATCAGTTTAAGATCATGTTGGAAAAGGAAGGAATTCCTATTCCAGAACGTATCAAGACAGAAGAACAATTAGCTGGGTTTCTTTTAGATTATTTATCCGATACCAAATCAAGATCTGGGGTGAACTAAAAGTATGTCTTTCGAATTTCTAGATGCGTTTAGATTTCTTCAGAAAGATACATTTTTACATTCTCTTGACCCACGATCAAAATTATTTTTGGCGTTTATCTATACCATAACCTCACTTATATTTACTGAAATTGTACCGTTATTTTTATTATTATTGAGCCTAATCCCAATAATTATTTCTGGAAAAATATTCGGTCAATGGATAAAGAGTATCAGGGGCTTATCATTCTTATTTGTTTTAATTATTATTCTAAATACGCTTTTTATCACTCTTTCTTACGCAATTTCTATGATAATCCGGATTATTACCATGATTAGCGCATTTTCAATCTTTTTTTTAACAGTTGATCCAAATGAATTATCATTATCCTTAATCGCAATGAAGGTACCATATGAGTTTGCCTTTAGTTTTTCATTGGCATTTCGATTTGTACCCACGATCTCTATTGAAGCTCAAAATATTATTGATGCTCAGCAGAGTAGGGGTTATGAGATGCAGAAAAAAGGTCTTATTAATCAAGTTAAAAATTTATTCCCCTTATTAGTCCCACTAATTATTTGCTCAATTCGGAGAGCTTTTAATGTCGCGGAGGCTTTAGAATCAAGAGGGTTCGGAAGTAAGAAAGAGCGTACTTATTATTATACAATCAAATTTTCCAATAAAGACTGGATTTTTACTATATATTTGATTGGTCTATGTTTATTTTTTATCATTATTAGAATATTTTTTAATATATTACCGAGCTGGATTAGCTGGAGTTTGCCGGTATGATTCAAGAGGATTTTGATATAGAGCTTTATAACATGCAATATAGCGTTATCCTTAATTGCCTAAAATTCAAAGATCATCCTTCAATGGAAGAAATATTTGATGGAATGAATCATCTTCAAGAAAAATTTCGGGATGCAATAATTCAATTTTTTAATTCCGATCTTATAATTAATCTACAACACATTATTTATGCGATATATTTCTCTCAAAGAGCATTTAGCCAAGAAATTAATATCTCAAATAAGATAAGCATAGAATTTTTATTGTATTTAGCAGCAAATCGCCAGATTAAAATTGCAATTGATTCATTTGGGATTAGAGCCGAAAATTTAGACCAAGGTCCAATTTATATGTGCATTGTTTCAGAAAAAACTCGAAGTATGCAAATCTATGAAGAACTACGTAACCTGTTTGATGTAGAAGAAATAAACCTTCAGTTTCCTGATTTCACATCAGAAAAAATTGTCAGAATAAAAAACTTTTATAATATTTCTGAAGACCAAATATCCTCTATTCTTAGCACTTCAGATTCTGACCATATCTCAAATTTCATAGATAAAAAAAATGTTGAAATTATTCAAGGTGCATTGCTGGGGATTGTTTGTGAAAAAATGGCTCTGTTAAGTTTGGAAGGGGTCAAATTTGACTAAGATTCTGACTCCGATTCCATAAATTCATTTTTCGGACTGATCACTTCACCAGGGTTTAAGAAAGAAATCCCGCAGATATTTTTTAACAATTCAATCCGAATAATCTTTTCGGGATTTTCTAAATCTACAGGATTATTTATATGTTTCGCAACAGATTCTATAAGCGATTTCCTCCCAATGAGTTTATTTTTTCTACGTCGTAATTTAATCCGGAACCTTTCTCCGTTAGAAATATAGTTTGTGTAATTTTCTTTGACAATGTTTTCTATTTGTTTCAAATCTGTTTCACATACAAATTGAATGGGTACTATTTTCAAAACATACTTAAAAAAATATGGTTCTTTAGCTAGGATTTTCTTAATTTTTTCTATTATCTCAAACTCATTTTTATTTGTTTTAGCGGTGATAAGGCCTTGGAACTCCAGATCCGAGATGATCGGGTATGGATCCTCACATATTAGCAACACAAACCAGAGCTCTGCCTTTGCATTCGTTTCATTATACCTTGGAGATGAGACCAATAGATTGAAATTTTTCATTTACATTTGCCTCCTCTTTTTAATCAGAAATTACTTTCAAAATTTCTTCCTTACTAATATTCCCCTCTCTCAAGATCTCAATTTGATTCTTTGTACAGTCCACAATAGTACTAGCGTCTTTTGATTCAGATTCCCCCGCATCCAATATGAGATCGATAGGACCTAAAAACCTATTAGAAACCTCTTGACCACTTGTTGCTGGATCCTCACCCGAATAACTCGCTGAAGTTCCGACTATACCCCCAAATGTCCCTTTTTCTTTAAGAGATTTTAGAATTTCAGATATTATCTTATTTTCTGGAATATTAAGTCTTATATTTTTTTCACTGGCTGACACTTCTATAGGAATAATATTGGGTTGTTTTCTGTTTAATTTCAAAATTAATTGTCCGGGCCAAAAATGAGAGGCTAATTTCAAAGCAATTTCATTAAACTCAGCAATTTTCTTTGCTTCTTCAAAATCGGCGACTAAAAGAAGAAATCCTTTGGATTTATCTCTAAACTTAAGCTGATATAATCTTTCAACCGCACCTATGTTGGTAGGATCGCATCCTAATCTATACATAGAATTCGTTGGAAAACCAATTATATTTCCTTCAATAATATTATCTATTGCAATATCTAAGAAAATCCCAATTTCCTCAAGTTCTTTATTTTTTATCTTAATTAAAAAACCCATATCTAAAACCAATAAAATTGGAAATCCAAAAAATTTAATGCTTAAAAATAAAAATAAGATAACTATTAAAAATAAAAAGTTACATTTGCTCTTGGCATTTTAATTCTGCTTCAAGCCTCTTCCATTGCTTATCTATTTGATTTTGAAGCGCCATTAGAGATTTTTCCGATATGCCTGAAAATCTTTTTTGCTGAGAGATATATTCAATTAAGGGTACTCTTTTATCAGGATCTAATAAACGTCTACTCGGTTTAGAAAGTGTTTTAACTCCATTTTCCACTTCATACAAAACCCAAAATCCAGATTTGACTGCTAATTTAGCGATTTCAATTGTATCTTCTGCAGAATATCCCCAACCAGGTGGACATGGGGCTAATATATGAATGTACCTACATCCTTTAATATCTTTAGCTTTCTTAAACTTATCGTAGAGATCTAATGGTTCTGAAACACTACAAGTTGCGACATAAGGAATGTCATGTGCCTCCATAATCCTTGGTACATCTTTCTTGAATTGCTGTTTACCGAATGGTGTGGTAGTTGTTTTGGCTCCATGTGGGGTTGAACTACTTCTCTGAATTCCTGTGTTCATGTAAGCTTCATTATCATAACATACATATATCATATCTGTGTTTCGCTCTGCGGCACCGCTTAATCCTTGAATACCAATATCTGTTGTCCCTCCATCTCCGGCAAACGTCATAGCTGTCATATCTTTCCACGGACCATCAGGAAATCTTTCTGCCTTCGCTTTAAATGCTGCATCGAGCCCCGTTGCTGCCGCCGCTCCCGCTGCAAATGCCATATTTAGAAAAGGGAAATTTGGAGCAGTTTTAGGCCATAGTCCAACTACAACATTTAAACAAGAGGCAGGTGCAACTAATGAGGTCTTGGGTCCTAAAGCTTTCATAGCCCAGCGTAGAGCTATCTCAAGACCGCATCCTGCGCAACATGAATTTCCTGGTAGAAAATACTCATCACACGCGTCTTTTAAGGCTTCCTTTATAGTTGTCATTATTATTTCACCTCCAATTTTCCATGCCAGAGAGTACCATGAATTAAATCATCTGGTAATTCTCCAGTTTCATGCATTTGTACAAGAATTTTTAATTGATCTTTCTGTTCTTCGACACTTACTTCTCGACCACCAAGTCCAGAAATCATTGGTAACACTTTGGTCTTAATGCCTGTATTATATAAAGATGTTTTTACTTCGCTACTTACAGGGCCGCCTGTAGGAGATCCAAAGGCTGTAGCACGATCAACCACTCCTAGAACCTTCACCTTTTTTGCGATATCTCTGATATCCTCAACTGGAAAAGGTCTGAAATGTCTTAATTTGACCATTCCTACTTTATATCCCTCTTGTCTCAATTCGTCGACCGCTTGTTCCATTTGCAATGCCAGATCGCCATAGATTATAACGGCAACATCTGCATCATCAAGCTTATATGGTTTTACCAGCCCATTACCGTAGTCTCTACCAAACATCTCTTTAAATTCTTTAGCTGCGCTTTTTATTTTTTCTTTGGCTTTCATCATGGTATCGTGTATCTTAAGCCGAAACTCACTATAAAACCCAGACGGCATAATCAAATTTCCATGCATCATTGGTCTCTCCGGATCTATGAAAATATGATCCCATCCTTTCTCATCGGGAAGCGGTGGCAAATAACTATCCACCAAATCTTGATCCTCAATAATCACTGGTTTCGAGGTATGAGAAAGAATAAATCCTCCATAGGCAACAAATTTTGGCAACATAACTTCGGGATCTTCGCTTACTTTATAGGACATCAAGATCTCATCATAGATTTCTTGATGAGTTGCACAGAAGGCGCTCATCCATCCCGTATCCCGAGCAGCAATAACATCGGTAAAATCTGCCCAGATATTCCATGGTGGGGCAACTCCCCTACTTGCAATCGCTGTGACTATCGGGAGCCTGCTTGAACTTGCCCAATGGATCATTTCATACATATAGAATAGTCCTTGACCCGCTGTAGCTGTAAATGTTCTAGTGCCCGCGATACTCGCTCCAACAATTGAAGCCATAACTGAATGCTCGCTTTCCACTTTAATATATTGTGTCCCTGGCATTAATCCTCCATCAACAAACTCACTAAGCTTTTCCACAACTGTTGTTTGAGGGGTAATTGGATATGCGCTTATGACCTGAACACGCGCAGATTTAGCGGCATATGCAGCAGATAGATTACCTTTAATGATTTTCGTTTCTTTCTCTTGAATAAAATCTTTCTGTTTTGCCTCAGTCATTCTTCTATTTCACTCTCCCTGACCATTTCAATATTTTTAGTAGGACATTCTTTCGCACAGATACCACATCCTTTACAGTATATTAAATCTATTTCAAAAGATCCATCTTCAGCCTTCTTTATTACTCCTTCTGGACAATACATCCAGCAAATCCCGCATTGATTACAGCCTTCTTTAATAATAGGACGAAATGTCCTCCAGTCTCCTGTGGTTCCAATACTTGCATCTATTGGTAGAGAAATTGGGATTGGTGGTAGTTCCCTCCAGTTTCGGTATTCTTGAATTTTTGGTCTCTCTTCTTTTGATTTACAAATATTTTTCCATTTTTTATCTTCCGATTCACTCATTATTTAACCTCCTTTACGGATTTAAATGCATCCTCTGCGACTTTCATATTTATCTCAGATCGTTTTTCACCAAATTCTTCTGTGATTACTTTTTTCATGGTATCTAAACCATAAAATCCCGTTATTTTTCCAAAAGCGCTAAGCATGGGAATGTTAAGTATAGGGCCACTCGAAAGCATAAATTTATGATCGATACAGATGCCAGTCGCATCAACCATATATATTTTAATTTCATTCGGCAATTTACTCTCATCTATCGGTTTATCACTATTTATTATTAAAGTGGTGCCTTCCTTCACTGAATCACGAATTCGCGGAATTTCTAATAGCGAAATATCAAAAACCAGCAAATAGTCGGGGTCAACCACACTATCATAGGTTTTGATTGGTAGTGATTTGGATATCTTTGTGAACGCAGAAATCGGAGCTCCGCGCCTCTCAGCACCTATAATGGGGATTGCGATTGTATCATGAAATCCCGTTTCATATGCAAATTGGGCAAGGAGCTGACTTGCGGTCACAGCTGTTTGACCACCCCGCGCAGCGAATGAAATCTCTATTATTCCGTTTTCCATCACTTTTTTCAACTTTTTTTCTTTTTTGATTTTGTTTTTTTATATCATCAGAAGCAACCAACAAAAAAATCCGATTCGAACATTTTTTTGGTTGCTTTATAAAGATAAAATAATTACTACTACTTGTAGTAATCCTAATACTACGCTTAACAATAATACTGAGTCTGAAACAAAACTTCCACCTTTAAGTGGTTCTATTCCCATTTTGTTCAACCTTATATTATTGTTAAAATGTATTTTAAAAAGTATTATTATCCTAAATCGCTCTTTATTAAAAAAATTTTTTGTTTTATTTCTTTTGCCAAATCTCTTTTTGAGATATATTGACCGATCTAAATACCTAATTTATCAAAAGAAACAATATGATGATCATTTTACGCATAAAAATTCATTAATTTCAAATTATTTAGTTACTCAATATTTCTGAACTAATTATGGGTTTATAAAAAATGTCCGATGAAACCAGAGATTCTAACGAGTCTTACGAGTTTAGGTGTCCTAAATGTAAAGATGGATTGATCCATATTTCTCAAACCGAATATGATTTACCAGATGAAGATAAAATGCTCATTATTAAATTAGAGTGTGATAATTGCAGTTTTCTCAAAAGGGATATTATTCCTATGACCGCTCGCACAGAACCTGGGAGATCAATTTTAAAAGTGAAAGAGGAGGCGGATCTTAAATCAAAAATTTATCGCTCTCCATCCGCCAAATTAGAGATTCCAGAATTAGAATTAATGGTCAATCCCGGTCCTTATGCGGATTTTTATTTTACCAACGTCGAGGGAATATTATTACGATTTGAGAAAGCAGTAAGCACCTATAAAAACAGTCTGGAAGATATTGATCCTGAAAGAAACGAGGTGATAGAAATCTTGAAAGAATTGAAAGATGCGATGGCGGGAGAGAAATCCTTCACGCTGATTATTGAAGATGCTGGAGGTGGAAGCTATATTATCCCCGAAAATAAAGAACGTTATTCGTTTGAAAAATTGGATATTTTAGAGGAGAATGAGGAGTATTAAATTTCTAAATAAATAAGATTTTTAATATAACTAAACTTAATAAACCAAAAAACCAATTTGAAATGTGAAAGATAATGACAGACAAAAGAAAAGTTGGCATTCTTACGGGAGGCGGCGACTGTCCTGGGCTCAACAGCGTCATTTATGGCATTATGTTAAAGGCTTTTGATTCCAATATAGATTGTATCGGTATCGAAAAAGGATGGAAAGGATTCATGGAAAATTTGACTATGCCCTTAAACATTGCAGAACATGATGATTTGCATACTGTTGGAGGCACGTTATTATACACAAGTCGAACAAATCCATTTTCTCCGGTTGCCGTAGCAGAATCAGAAGAGGAGGAAAAAGAGCTCGAGGAAAAAATAGCCAAGGAGATGGCAGGGAAATTTGAGGAGTTAGGAATAGACGCATTAATTGCTATTGGTGGAGATGATACCCTCGGGGTCGCAGACACTATTTGCAAATATACAGATGCGAAAATAATTGGATGTCCTAAAACAATAGACAATGATCTCTTAGGGACAGATTATACATTCGGATTTTGGAGCGCTGTTCAATTGGCATCCAACTCAATGGATAATCTTACCACTACCGCCAGATCTCATCAAAGAATTTTTGTAGTAGAAATTATGGGCAGAGATGCGGGATTCTTGACAATTTATAGCGGAATATCCAGTGGAGCAGATATTATTCTTATTCCGGAAACCCCTTTTGATTTTAAAAAACATGTTATTGAAGTTTTAAAACGAAGAGTAAACGCGGGTCATAAATATCACATAATCGCATGTTCAGAGGGTGCATATCCCTCAGATGAGTCATTGAAACGAGACTTTCAGACCATTTCTCAAGAGACAATAGATAAACTGCCCAAGGATACTTTTGGCAACCCTCTACTATCAAAGCTGAATATGTCACAGATTTTAGTCAGTGAATTACGCCTAAGTGAAGAATTAGAAGAAGAATTCAAAAAGAATAATACAAATTATGAATGTCGGAGTGTAGTATTGGGTCATACTATGCGTGCGGGAACACCCAATTCGTTTGATCGTATTTTAGGACTGAGATTAGGTCTTGCTGCGATGAAATTAGTATTAGAAAACAAGTTCGGGATGATGGTCTCGCTGAGAGGTAATGATATACAAAGTCTTCCTCTAGCTGAAGGAGCTAAAAAGAAATATGTGGATAAAGATAGCGATATTGTTGAGTTGCGTAATTTAATGATTAAGATTCGTTACAAATCAAGAGAATTATAATAATCTAAATTGATTTCTTTCTTATTTTTTGAATCTTGGTTAAAATGAATAAAAAGAAAGAAGTAAAATATTGTTTAGCCAAAATGTTTTTCTTCTTCGGCCTCGGCTTCCAAAGCATCTTGTTCAACATCCCGCCCAAGCCATTTTTCACTTAAAAGTTCATCATAATATTCATGTTGGATGATTAATGACATGATTTCACTAGTTCCCGTCCAAATCATTGCCAATCGAGCGTCTCTTAGAAGGCGTTCGATAGGATACACTGTGGAATACCCAATTCCGCCCATAACTTGCATCGCTAAATTAATGACTTCCCAGCATTTTTCTGTTGAGAATTTTTTGGATTCTGAAACACATCTTCGTTGGACTTGTGGTGTTGCCCCCATATCAATAGCCGTTGCCGTATTATATACTTGATTGCGGCATGCATCTAAAAGGGTGATTCCCTCAGCAATCTTGAAACTTACGGCCTCAAATTTTTTAATAACTTTGCCAAACGCTTTTCTCTTGGAACTATATTTTGTTGCAATTCTTAAACAAGCACGAGCAGTTCCAAGAATCCCTGCGGCAGTTGTTAATCGTTCGGGCACCATCATTTGATAGAATATTTTTCCGCCATCTCCCTCATTTCCGATGAGATTCTCTTCGGGCACTCTCACATTATCGAATTTTAATCTTCCCGCACCGCCACCACGCGTACCCATCAATCCATACACATATTCCGTGTTTACTCCTTCATCTCTGTCAACCACAAATAAACTAATCGATTTATGTCGATGAGCTTCTGGATCTGTTTTAGCATATACCAAAAAGAAATCTGCTCCTTCGGCTCCCACCACGAAACGTTTTTCACCATTAAGGATATATTCATCTCCATCTTTTTCTGCGGTCGTGGTCGCACCAAAAAAGTCTGAACCTCCTCTAGGTTCTGTCAGTGCTTCTGCCGTGAACTTTTTTCCATTCAACATTGGTACAAGATATCTTTGTTTCTGATCTTCGTTTCCGAATATATTTAATGCTTCTCCACAAATGCTTACCAGTGAATAGAGACAGCCCAGACTCATCCCCAGCACACCGATCTCCTCCAATGCAACTACTTCATGTCTCCAGTCTAAGCCTCTTCCTCCATACTTTTCTGGAAATCGTAATCCGATAAGATTATGTTTTGCTAAATTCTCCACATATTCAGTAGGGTATTGGATCTCATCCTTATCCATTTGCTTTAGGAGAGAATGAGGCACTTCATCTTTAACAAACGCTCTCGTCTCATCTCGAACTGCTTTTTCTGAATCACTTATTATGTAATCAAACATTTTTGATCTTTTTTTGAGAATTATTTAAGAATTATAATCATCTTTTAACTAAAATTGTTATCTTCTTTTCAAAAAACTTGCAGAGAGAAATAGAGCAAAAAAAAGTTTAAGACCGATTAGGAAAAAAAAAGATCGTGAAAGAGGGGTTTCTCGAACATACATCCCTATCCACATATCCCCCATATATTATATAGAAATTATCAAAAACAATTCATTGTTCTATTTCAAATATTACATTTTGATAATTAAATTTAGAATTGAGTAATTCTAAAATAGTATGGGTAAAATTTTCTAGGTTTTTGGCATAATTACGTTTCTCTTTAATTTGTTCTACTAAAAAATCATGAATCATCTCTCTGGTGGCGTCGATACCATTCATTTTAAGAAAGTTCTGCCAATGTACTGAGATGTTACAAATTGATTTAATTTCCTTATCGGGATATTTGGTCTCATCATAAATCTCATCATGATATTTTTCAATAGATTTACTCACATTTCTGGAATGTTCAGCGATTGCCAGAGAATAGCGGCAAAGGCTTATCATATTTGATATGGTTCTCGTATTTCTCGTGTTCGATGCCTCTTCAAATGATTTTCTTGTTTCTTTCCATTCCTCTACATCCTTTACGTCATCAAAACTATTCACCATAACTACGTTGATGATATCACTTAAATCAACATCATGCCCACGCTTTAATTTCTTCAGAAACACTTCTTTTAGACTCGCTCCTTCTAAATAACTGCCCGCTCCAAAATCCAATAATTGAGAGAGATTATTTGCTGCATAGAGAACCTCATTCCTGGTTTCTCCTGTTTTCGGATTTTTCCACGTAATACGTTTTTCCCATTCTTTTGATTTTTTGTTCCATTTAAATCCACATTCTCTTAGCGCAGCATCTAACAAGTTTATATGAAAGGTCCAAAAGTCAATGTCGTCCGTGAACCTCTTCCTACGCCAATCTCGTGAAGTGTATTTTCCCAAATAGATTTTTACAGTCCCTCTGAATAGAGATTCCTTCCCGTCTTTTAGAGCATTCATCGCTTCTTTATGATATATACTATTCGGATCTTCTGAATATTTTACCACTTTATTGATAATCTTTTCTACTTCATCTGCGACAATATCACAGGGAATATTTCCATCAGAAGGATAAGATCTTGAACCACCTTTCAAAAAATTTCGAAATAGCTGATAATCATCCTCCGGGATTTCATACCATGGATTACTAAACATAGCTTTTTTAAAGACATAATGCGTATTTCCTTGCTCATCCTCATAGACCTTTTCTGGAGAAACTTTCCGTTTGTTATCTCCTTTTTGTTTCGCATCTGCTCGAATATCCCAGATATGATTCATTTTCATGAATAGTTAATATTTTTTCCTATGTCAAATAAAAAAATCTGCCTAATTAAGTATTGTTTGAAGAAAAGATAAAAATGGTTTATAAATAATCAACTAGTTCAAAAGAAGAAAAAAAAATAGAATCTAATTGAGACCAAATATTTCCTTAGCTCGTTCCTCAACCAACTTATTATTCTTAAGATCCCATAATTCCCCGTAATGAAATTCTTTCTCATTTTTAACGACTATCGGCAAGCTCTCGACACACGCACCCATATCACAATATATATTCTTAAAGGTTTCATTATCCATTAAAGGGTCGTTAAAATCGTCCGGATCTTGATAATCTAATACCTGATAATCAACATCTTTATCCTTTAACCAATTTAACAACTCTTCACAGAAAAAACACTTTCTTTTTACGATTATCTTAAATTCTGGACTCATATTTGAAAAGTATAGATTTAGATTTTTAAACATTATTTTTATAAAATAATTGTTAATCCATTAGAAAGAATATTTAAGAGCTCCTAAAAAGATATATAATAATATCCCTTAGAAATCGAAAAAGTTCTAATTTTTGAGTTATTGGGAATATATTATTAATTTTGCATTTCTTATATGTATTGATGACGAATTTTTTTGAAATCTACACCTACGATCCAGATAATCCAAGAAGTGAAGCATTATCAAAAGTACGATTGCTATCGATTAATGAACTATTTGAAAAATACCCTATAATTGAAGCAGAATTTTTTGATGATCTCACTAGAAATATCAAAAAGTATAGGCACTATTCTTTTTTAAAAACTCTTAAGAGAGTCGTTGGTCCCAATCAAGAGGATTATAAGATCCAAAATTGGCATCTGATTTGGGCAATGGACACAAGAAATCGTTTTTATCAGCTTTTATTTCAAAGAGCTCGTCGAAATAATAAAATTCAGGGTATAATGGTAGCATTAGCTCCTCCAGATTTGGGAAAACTATATAAGAAACACCAATACGATGCAGTATTAAAAACACTCACCTTACTCAACACTCCGAAAAGCATCAAATTTTTAAAATTGTTAGGCGCCAAAGGAAAGTCTATTGCTGAGCAAGAAGAAATATTCCAATTAAATCAAAATGATCTGCAAAAAATTAAATTAGCCAATTATCTAAAAAATGCTCCCAATATAGAAGGACAATGGTTTCCAACCTTTGCTCCTAAATGTCCCATCTGTGGTGCGACCATGAAAAATTTGAAGAGTTATCGTGTCGGATTCGGAAAATTGATTTGTCCCCAATGTGGATACCAGAAATATAAATAATTTTGGAAATTTTAAACTTTTTTAATAATGAAATTTATTTTTCATTATTTCATTATTTAGATCATAATAAAAAATTAAATTCAAGAGAGATTTAGATATTATGTATGTATCTGCTTTAGATTTAGGAACAACGGGATGTAGAACGTATGTCTTTGATCTCGCTGGAACTGTGATCGCATGGGATTATAACGAATGGCAAAGCTTTTATCCAAAACCTTCATGGGTCGAACAAGATGCGAATGCGTGGTGGGATTCAATCAAATTGACCATTAATTCGGCTCTCGAAAAGAGTGGCATCGATATAACAGAAATAGTTAGTGTTTCTGTGACCAATCAGCGAGAAACCATTGTTCCAGTTGATAAAGAAGGGAATCCCTTACATAATGCGATAGTATGGCAAGATAGGCGAACAACAGATCAAGTAGAATTTATAAAGAAGAGAGTAGGAGAGGATAAAATCTATAATACTACTGGTTTAACAATCGATCCTTATTTTTCAGCCACTAAAATCCTCTGGTTTAAACAGAATAAACCAGAGATTTATAGAAAAACCCATAAATTCTTGCTTGTGTCCGATTTTATAATTAATAAGTTGACGGGAAAATTTATTACTGACTTTTCAAATGCTTCCCGTACAATGCTTTTTGATATTAATAATTTAAGATATTCTGAAGAAATTGCATCAGATTTGGAAATTGATCTTGATAAAATGCCAGAACCTGTAGAAAGTGGGGTAGATATTGGCGAGATAGCCACGGATGAGACTGCTTTTGATAAAAAAACACTGGTCGTAACTGGTGCAGGAGATCAACAAGCCGCAGCACTAGGAGTTGGTGTGATTGGGCCAGGTGACATAAAATGTACAACTGGGACGGGAAGTTTTATTTTAGCATACTTGAGCGAACCAAAATTTGATCCTGATAAGCGGGTTCTCTGCAGTTGCCATGCTATTCCTGGCAGTTGGGTACAAGAGGCAAGCGTATTTACGACGGGAGCGGTATTGAGATGGTTTAGAGATGAGGTTGGCCATCTTGAACGTCAACAAGCGGAAAAAGAAGGTGTAGATCCATATGATTTAATGACTAAATTAGCGGAAGGGTCTTCTCCAGGAGCTAACGGTCTACTTTTAATCCCTCATTTAGTAGGCGCGGGTGCCCCCCATTGGAATCCCCATGGAAAAGGTATTTTATTTGGTCTTTCTCTTGGGCATCAAAGAAGAGATATTTATCGAAGCATTCTTGAAGGTGTTGCATTTGAAGTTAAAAAGAATATTGAAGTATTCAAACGGATCGGTATTGAGCCAGAGGAGCTGAAATTGACAGGTGGGGGCTCGCGATCGAATCTATGGAACCAGATAATGGCAGATGCTTTAAATGTATCTTGCGTTAGAAATGTAATAGAGGAGGCCACCTCCCTTGGTGCTGCAATCTTAGCTGCCGCGGGTGCTGGAGTTTTTCCTGATATTTCAGAAGCAGCTGAGAATTTATGTAAAGTCGATCAAAGATATGTCCCAAAAGAGAAAAACAATCAGATTTATGAGAAAATATATAGATTTTCCTACGAAGTGTATAATGCTCTAAATGAAAAGAATTTGTATAAAAGATATGATGATCTTTTTAAATCGTTTGAAGTTTCAGAGAATTAGGTGTTTCATCTTTTTCATTATCCGGTTTATTCAATATTAGAATAATCCTTTTTCTTATTATGATTCTTTTTCTTATACTAGACTTCAGATTATTACAAAAAAGATATTATAATCTATTTAGAATTATTGATTAAAAATATATATTCTATAAATCATATTAATACTAAAAATTATTTTGAGTGAATACAATGAACGATGAATTTACCGAATATTCTGATAAAAAAGAAAAAGTCGCTACTGCTTTTTATATTATACTAGTAGCTGCTTGGCTCGTGACAATTGCGGGATCTATTTGGACAATCGCCGATATTTTAAATCCTACTGGGAAGTTAGAGGCATTCCTTAGCTACAATTTAGGGTACCAAATAGCTATAATAGGTGGAATTTTGGCGGGATTATTCTTTTTACTTGTCTTCTTTATTGGTTTCTATAAAAGGGGAATAAAAACAATTCTTAAGGTACTTTATAAAAAAAGGGAATTGGAGGAAAAGTATAAGAACAGAATAGACGTTCAGATAGCCGCCGCGGGATTCTTAATAAGCTTAATTGTAGTTATTGTAGGTTTAGCAATTGCATTACTCTGGGATACCTTTTCGGGTACTGAAGAAGCAATTTTCTCATTTACCACGCTGATAGAAGTATTTCCTAATGGTGTCTTGGTTCTATTCGCCGGTCTTGGGCTATTTTTAATTATCGGAGTAATCATATTTATCATTTATTTCATAAGAAATGGATATTACTTGGTACTGAAAATCTTTGGGATATTAGAGAAGGAAGAATAAGACGTTATTAATTTAGCCCTAATTCTCTCTTATTCAATTTTTTTTGAATTTATACTGAATCAAATATTCTTATTTTTAGAAATTCTTTATTCTTTCAAAATCAGAAAACCAACAGACTAATTTCATTTAAATTATATAATTCCATCTAATGAGATTAAAAGTTCTTTTTATAGTTTAGCGGATTTGATATGAGAAAAAAACAAATAGGAACCGTGTTTAATTTTAAAGATATTCCCGATGTTGCAAAGTTTCCTTTTATCATTGGAAAGAAAAATCATACAGCTGTGAAAAAAGGAGTTTTCGTCTATACAGAAACCATCGAAGGGTTCCTAATAGGTATAATAGAAAAAATTTTGGTAATTAATGAATATTTTGCTGATGCTTTGACCATTAAAGCCTATAATGAGAATACAAACCCTAATATTTTACAAGGGTTGTTTCCAAGTAAAGATTTCGAGTTTGCAATTGCAATAGTAAAAGCCTTGGGAATTATTGAATTTAAAGCTCCAGAGACTTCTCAAATACAGAGAATTCATCGCATGACTTATCCAGCAACTCCTGGTTCAAATGTATTTTTAGTTGAGCAAGAGATCTTAAACGAGTTCATAGGATTTGATAGTAATGGTGGATTATATGTAGGTAAGGTGAAAATCACAGATTATGAAGCGAAAATAAATATGGATAGACTTCTTAATAAGCATTTTTCCATCCTTTCCATCTCCGGTGGAGGGAAAAGTTATCTTACATCTGTCCTAATTGAGGAATTATTAATGAAAGAAAACGGGTGTCCGGGAATAATACTGATTGATGTTCATGGAGAATATCTATATTTAAAGGATATTCCCGAACTAACAGAAAAGGTAAATATACAAGATACGACCTATTTTCAAATTTCGACTCCAAAATTATCACCATGGTCTTTTAAACGATATCAACAGCAGATCTCTTACGTCCAAGTCAGAGAATTATCAAAATTTATCCAAAAACTCAAAAGAAATGAAAAGAAAAAAGGAAAATATTCTATACATGATATTATTCAATTAATTGAGGATGATCCGGAGGGTAATAAAAGCACTAAACAAGCTTTAATAGGGTGGTTATCGGAATTAGATCGCTTAAATTTATTTGGCCCGCAAGAAAATCCCCGTATAAGATCTATCGTAGAGAAAGGAAAAATTACTGTCTTTTCATTAGAAAAAGAGATCAATATCAAAAAAAAGCAAATTATCGTGGAATACCTTTGTAATCAGCTATTTTATTTACGGCGGATGAATAATATCCCCCCATTTTTACTTATTATAGAGGAGTCTCATCAATTCTGTCCAGAAGCTGCACATGCAAAAGCAATCTCGAAAGGGATTATTGAAACCATCGCACGAGAAGGGAGAAAATTTATGGCTTGTTTATGTTTAATTTCCCAAAGACCAAAAAAATTAAGCACAACCGCATTATCGCAGATGAATTCAAAATTGATTTTAAATATAAAGAACCCCTATGATTTGAAACATTTAATGGATAGCTCTGAAGCTATTTCTAAAGAATATGCAGATATGATCTCCAGTCTTGGGGTCGGAGAAATGCTTCTAATGGGGAATGCGATAAATTATCCCGTTTTTATCGATGTAAGGGAACGGAGATTTAGATCAAAAAGAGAGGATTTATCACTTTCTGAGGTTTGTTTAGAATGGGAAGAAAGCCAATTAGACTAAATCTTTTATAATCTTTTTTCTGATTGCCTCTGTATCTCGATTTAATACAATCATCTTTTTGTTTTTCGAAACTCTAAAAACCTTAATGATATTCGAGCTCTCCATTTTCATAAAAATCTCTTGTAAAACGTCTGAATTCACATAGGGGTGCTCCTTTTTTATAAGCTCTTCGATTCTCCTGTCTAACGCCTCCCCTTTGGCATCTACAAGGATGTCTATAATTGAATTAATCACGGGACGTTTTTGCCATCTGTCTATAAGCTATCAACTCCTTTATTATTTTTTAATATTTAATAGAAAAAGATATTTCAATACATAGTAAAAACATGAATTTTTACTATTTAATTTTGTCTTCTTCAGACAAATAGTCCTTCTCCTTTTTTCGTTTCGATTTTCCGACGCTTTAGTTTTTTCCCGAATTCCTCATACCATTTGGTAATATCTGGTGTAATTGTGGGATGAATCTCTCCGTGAGCCTCTTCAAAATGTTCAATTGACACTTTTCTAGCACGGATATTTTCTCGTAATGCTTTCATTGCAGCTTCCCGACACCAAGTTTCTATATCTGCTCCTGAAAATCCGTCTGTCATCTTTACCAATTTTTCTAAATCAACATTCGTGGAAAGTGGCATCTCCTTCGTAAAGATTTTTAAAATCTCTAATCTCTCTTTTGGCTCAGGTGAGGGAACGTATAATACTCGGTCAATTCTTCCGGGTCGAATCAGTGCGGTATCTAATATATCTGGTCTGTTCGTGGCAGCTATAACTACTATATCCTTCATAACTTCCAGCCCATCCAATTCTGTTAAAAATTGGGAAAGAACTTTCTCAGTTACCCCGGAATCCGTACTATATCTTCCTCTGCTTGGCGCGATTGAATCAAATTCATCAAAAAAGATAATGCATGGCGCTGCCATTTTTGCCTTTCTAAATACCTCCCTAATTGCTTTTTCACTCTCCCCTACCCATTTAGAAAGAAGTTCTGGTCCTTTTACCGAAATAAAGTTAGCTTTACTTTCACTTGCTACCGCCCGTGCAAGCAATGTTTTTCCACATCCTGGTGGTCCGTATAGTAATATTCCTTTAGGGGGATTAATTCCCATACGTTTGAATATTTTTGGATTAGAGAGAGGCCAATCAACAGCTTCTATCAATCTCTGTTTTAAACCATCCAATCCTCCGACATCACCCCAGTTTACATTGGGGATTTCAACAAATACTTCTCTTATCCCGGACGGTAATACTTCCTTCATTGCCTCATCAAAATCTTCCCGTGTTACTCGAATTTGTTCTAAAAGTTCCGGATCGACTATTTCGGATTCTAAATCAATTTTTGGCAGATAACGTCTTAATGCTGACATAGCAGCTTCTCGACATACTGCTGAAATATCCGCCCCTACAAACCCGTGGGTTATTTGTGAAAATTCCTTAATTAGTTGCTTTTTATCATCTAATGGCATATTACGCGTATGGATTTGGAATATTTCTTTTCTTCCTTTTTCATTTGGAACTTTTATTTCAATTTCTCGATCGAATCTCCCTGGTCTACGTAAGGCAGGGTCTAAGCTATTCGGACGATTCGTTGCACCTATAACGATCACTCGACCTCTGCTATGCAATCCATCCATTAGAGCTAATAACTGGGCAACAACCCTACGTTCCACTTCTCCAGTAACAGTTTCTCTTTTTGGGGCAATAGCATCGATTTCATCAATAAAGATAATAGAAGGGCTTTTTTCCTCTGCTTCAATAAATATTTTTCGTAGTTTTTTCTCAGATTCTCCATAAAATTTACTCATTACTTCTGGTCCATTAATTGATATGAAATGAGCTTCACTTTCATTCGCAACAGCTCTTGCGAGTAATGTCTTTCCACATCCCGGAGGCCCTCGAAGTAGAACGCCTTTAGGAGGATCAATCCCCAATCTTTTAAATAATGAAGGGTGCCGTAGTGGAAGCTCAACCATCTCTCTAACTCGCTGAATTTCCTTATCTAAACCGCCCACATCTTCATAAGTGACATACATTCCACCTTTCTCTTCTTCTTCAGTTACATGTTCACTTATAGTCAAATTCGTTTCATCTTGCTTTATTATACATATTCCTTTTGGTCTGAGATTAATTACTTTAAAAGTAATTTCTCTGCTGATTCCAATTGAAATTAGAATGATATCGTCAATAGTAACCGGATAATTGTTAAGTTTCCTTTTCACGAATGTTTCAAATCGAGGGTTACTTCGGATTTTTACACTTGCGGGTGCTAAAACGATATTTTGCGCTACATCGGCATCTACTTTTTTAATTTTTACCGTATCATCAATGCTCGTGCCGGTATTTTTGCGTAACCGTGAATCAATTCGTACAATTCCGAGTCCGTTATCTTGAGGATAACTGGGCCAACTGATTCCCGCTGACTGTTTTTTTCCTTCTATCGCAATCACATCGCCCGTTTGGATCCCCAATTCCTCCATAGTTTTTGGATCGATACGAATGATGTTTCTTCCTATATCACGTTTTTTTGCCTTTTGTACCCGTAATTGTTTACCCTCTTCCTCTTGTTCTTCCTTTTTCTCATCATCGTTACTATCAGAAGCTGTCATAAAATTAGTTATGAAAAATCTTTAATTCTTTAATATAGAATATCACCAAAATTAGAAAAATTTTTGTATTTTTTTCTATAATATTTTCGCTAATCAGTATTTTTTTATCCCAATAATTAAATCAAGTGAATCTAATCTGGAATTTCTTAAATCTATCACCATCAATTTAAAATTAGTTTTTTTCAGCTTTCCATATATCATCTAGACAAAATCAATTACGCTTTTCAAATAAGGCATGGATATCATGCCCATTTTTCCGAAAAAATTATTAGAAAAACGATTTTCATACTAACCTTATTTTCCTAAAAAATGATCTAATGAAACTTGTTGAGATGAATCATCTAACTTTTTAAGTCGGTCTAAGGCATTTTCTACTCGATTCTTGGAAAAATTATGGGCTTCAACAAGAAGTTCCGTAATTTCCTCATATTGAATTTTTTTCCACTTTAATTGAGGATATTCCTTGTTTACACTGGGATGAAGGAAAATATGTTTTATTTGGGCAACGAGATCGAAATCCAAATCGATGGTTTTTCCCGCTGCCTCTACTTTATTCTTTACCATAGTTTCAATATTTTTGTGTTCTTGGATTAGATTTAACGCTGTTTTTTGTCCAATTCCCTTTATCCCGGGAAAAAAATCTGTGCCTATTAAAATACCCATTTCGATTAGCTGTTCTTGTGTAATATTAAATTTTTCTAGGAATTTGTTAAGCGATATATATTCAATATCTAAAGTGACACTAGTATTTCTCACTTTCTTGCTTCTACTTATCGCAAAATTACGAACTAAACGTTTCCCCCCAAATAAGAGAGTGTCATAATCTTGGGACGCACACGCCCATGCATCACCTTGCTGGACCATATATGCGGACTGAGCTTCACCTTCTGAGGCCGCTTGGACCACCGGGATTCCCATATACTCAATCAATTTCTTACTCTCCTCAATCATGTCTGAATCAAGTTTAGAGGTCATTTGGGCGAATTTTCTTGCATCCTCCAAATTTCCTTCCTCTTGAGCTTTTATCATCTTTTTTTCCGCTTCTTTTTTCACTTCTCTTCGCTCTTGAATCGTGTCTAATTTTAGCTCCGAGGGTGTCCCATCAAACACGTAAATAGGCTTAATATTATGTTCAAGGAAATTTATAGTCCTATAAAAAAGCCCCGATAAATGAGAGGTAATGTTTCCTTCAAAATCTTTAAGAGGTGTACCATCTCGTTGTCGAATAATTGCTAAAAACTGATAAATTGTATTGAATGCATCAATTGCGATTCGTTTCTGAAAAAGTTGTTCGAAAGTAATTGTCCTTTTTACTTCCTTGACCAAATCATTAATCTTTACTCCCATGTCATATCACTAAATTGTATTCAATATTTAAATCTTATATTCTCATAGATTATGATAAAGTGTTTAAACTTCACTATTAATTAGAATAATGAATATCTTATCTTTTTGGTCTTCTCTTCAATTTTGAACCACATTTCTCGCATTTCTGACCTAAATCTTCGGGATCATGTACTTCTTGACAATAAGGACAGTAGACCTCATAATGAATTTTCTTTTGAATTCCTTTTTTCCCTAAAGGTGAAAATTCGATATTCAATTCAGAGCACACATTTTCCATTGAATAATCATTTGTATAAAGGATTGCGTCTTTGTTAGTCGTGATGTCGAGTTCTAATGTTAACGCAATTAATTCTAAATCCGTCTGAGATAATGCTTTTAAATCCCCAGTTTTTTTAGCTTTTACCTTGACTATTTCTATATATTCTTTTTCCGGCCTTCTTAAGGCGAGTTTGTTTGAATTCAGAGCAAATTCTATTCTGATAAGAATATTTCGGTTTTTCTCGCGGTATCTTTCGACTCTGATTTCATCCAAAATACCTGGGACTGTGTATAATTCACCCTTAATCACATTGAAATCAATTCCCAAAAGGAATATATTGGTATCTAACACGAGGATTTGGTTTTCTTCTGGAAATGATCTTCTATCTTTATTCTTCTGGGCTGTCATCGAGGGGAACACGTAAAGTTCCGATTATTTTCTTTTTTAAGCGTTTAAAATAATTCGAATGCAAATTTTTAGAGAGTCGAATAAATTTGGCATGGGAATTGGCTTTTTTTATAATAATTCTCGTTCGAGGTTGAATCTGTTTGATAATCACCTGCCCGTCGATTACCACTTTCGCGTTTAAGCGCGGTCGTAATAGCTTAATTTCTACTTCACTATCTATTGGAATAACAATAGGTTTTAATCCGGAGCGTGCATAGGCATTTAAGGAGGTAATTTGCATCACATTTAATTCGGGATATACAATTGCGCCACCCGCGCTCAAATTATAGGCGGTGGAGCCTGTTGCGGTTGAAATAATAACTCCATCCAAATAACTTCTGTTGAGAAACACGCCATTAATTTTTATAGAAATTTGTAGTACCTTTGAATGTTTAGAAGACACTACTAGTATTTCGTTTAAAGCGTTGCTCAGTTTAATTGCTTCTGAATTTTTTTTAATGATATAGGGCGCGATTTTCGAAACCTTTTCTACTAGATAATTCCCATTAAGAATTCTCTCGAGATCATTATAAACCTTGCGGTTATTTGTCTCATCTAAAAATCCCACAGAGCCTATATTTACTCCCAAGAGAGGCGGGGGGTTTTTTTGATATAAACCATTGACCACTCGTAACAATGTCCCATCCCCACCCACACTTATTAAAAACCAAATGTTCTCCTCACTCATCTGCTTTAAATCCATCGCATTATGGGCCATAATTCGAGGTGCAATTCGCGTTTCTAATACCACATCTCTATTTTTTTTCTTAACTAAATAATTAAAAATGTCCCGTGTAAGACTGATGGCCTCTTCACTATCCATCCTGGTTGCTAACGCAATGGGCTTTTCATTCATAAAAAGAAAATGATGTACTATTATTTGCTCTTTAAAAATATTTCATTTTAAATAAAAATAAAGATTATGGTATCATTAAAAAGAATAAAAGGAAAAGAGTTCTATTATTTATTAAGTAAGACGCGATTTATTAAGGTTTTACCGGCTAATTGCCAGTATTCTACTTGGGCTTTTGCCATCTCACTTGGATTATTTTTTAATTCTTCTAGTTTCTTTCTCAATTCTGGCTCTTGTGGCCATTTAACATCAAATGATTCGTATGTTTCCAAATCCATGATATTGATGGTATTCTCTTCAATAAAATTTATCTGTGCATTTCCTTTATTGATCTCGGGTACCTCTACCATATGACCGCTCGGGATTGTTAAAGATCGTTTATTTTCATCGAACACGCCCACACATACAACCCTGACCTTGGCATGTCCATGTTTTCCAGATTTTGAACGCTCAGTACTTTTTATAACACAGGGCTCTCCGTCTACCATAATATAATTTCCGTCCTTCAGTTTTTGAATCTCTTCTCTACGGATTGACACTTTTTCCACCTAAAAAAAAATCTACTATTTATTGAGTTTTAAGTTTTTAATATTTTAGTGAATAGTTCCAAAAAAATTTTATTTTAAACATATAATCATTCACAAATGTAAATTGGATTGCTAACTAAAATTTAATAGGAGAATATACTTATTCCATAATTAAGCTTTTTTGATTCTAATGATTAATTCTATTAAGAATCAAGTAATTAAATCTAAAAATAAAATATTATATAAAAATGGTCTTAGAAAAATTAGGGCGTAGTCTGGACAGCGCAATTCGAAGAATTCGACGCCTTCCCAGAGTAGATAAGGATGCGATTAATGCGTTAATTCAAGATTTACAGAGAGCTTTATTAGGTGCAGATGTAAAAGTAGAATTAGTGTTCGAGATGACAGAAAACATAAAGAAAGAGGCAATGAATACGGAGCTCAGAAAAGCCCGCAGAAAAGATTTTGTCATTAAACTCGTTCATGATGAACTTATCAATGTTTTAGGGGGAAAACCCGCACCAATTAGAATTAAACCTGGGAAGAAAAATGTGATCCTATTGGTGGGTATTCAAGGCTCTGGGAAAACTACAACAGTGGGAAAATTAGCCAAATATTATAAAGGGAAAGGATTCAAGGTGGCCGCTTTAACTACAGACACGTGGAGACCTGGAGCATATGAACAGCTTCAACAACTCACAAATCAAATAGGAGTGAAATGTTTTGGAGATCCAGAAGAGAAAAATGCATTAAAAATCGCGGTAAAAGAAACTAAACGAGCATTGAATCAAGGATTTGACCTCCTAATCGTAGATACTGCGGGACGACATAAACAAGAGAAGGAATTGATGGAGGAGATGCAAAAAATCCAGAAAGTTCTAAAACCGAATGAAGTAATTCTTGTTATTGACGGAACATTGGGACAGCAAGCATATTCCCAAGCAGAAGAATTTTCGAAAGCAACTGAGTTAGGAAGTATCATAGTCACTAAATTAGATGGTACTGCTAAAGGTGGTGGGGCGCTTTCAGCATGTGCCGCCACGAATGTACCTATACGATTTATTGGAACAGGAGAAAAAATCGATGAGTTGCAACATTTTGATCCTACTGATTTCGTTGGTACTCTCTTAGGTATTCCCAATATTGAAGGGCTTATTGAAAAAGTGCAAGAAGCAGAGGCGATGCCCGACCCAGAAGCGATGAAACGTATGATGCAAGGCAAATTTACTTTAGATGACCTATATAATCAAATCAAAAATTTTAAGAAAGTCGGACAATTTAAGCAAATTCTCTCGATGATGGGCGGGGGCAACATTCCCGATGCATTAAAGGATGATGCGGAGAAAAACATCGAAAAATGGGAAGTAGTACTCAACTCCATGACCCAATTTGAGAAAGATAATCCTAAAATCATCAAAAAGTCACGAAAGCGTCGTATCGCGATAGGCTCCGGCACAGATTACTCTGTTATTAACAGAATGTTAGATCAGTATAACCAAATGAAAAAGATTATGAAACAAGTTACGCAATTGCGTAAAGGAAAAGGTGGGGGGATGCCTGGTATGAATAAACAAATGCAAAATATGATGAAAAAATTTGGAAATGACCTTAAATTCTAGCTCAAATAAAACCAAAATTGATGATTGTGGTCAATTTTCTCATATTATGTAAAAGTATCATCAATTATACTAAAAAGGATATAGATCGAGGAGAAACCCCTCAAAAAGTCTATACGCTATGTTCTATAATACGTGACACTTTTTGTTTATCATATTCTATTAGAAAGAGCAATAATCTTTATTTATATTTTTTTGATGCCCATTGTGCCGTTAAATTGATTGGTTCTGAGCTCCGCTTTTTGGGTTCGGATGAACGCTCTCAAGCACTTTTGCTTAATAAAGCAATAGATGAGTTTAGGGAAAGAAAACCTGACAGGTGGGTGGATTCTACGCCGGGAATTTTTGTCAAATATTTTGCGCATTATGAATTCATGTTAAAAGATATAATAGAACCCAAACCATCCCCTCTTATTTTTATTGAATATTCAAATAATACAAATAGAAGAACTAAAAACTCCTCGTTAAAAAACATATTATTCGAGTCATTTTATCCCAATCCTTTCTTTATCCTCCCCCTCTTTTGCATAACAGAAGAATATCCAAATTTTATTGAAAAATTAAATTCTATAATACATCCATTAAACTTCGTAGCATTTCCAAATTTAAAAAAACCACAAGATAAAATCTTATATATTAATTTCTATTTAGATTCATTGGAATAATGTGAATATATTATGATCCTTTATAATGCTAAAATCTATTCTAACGGAATTTTAAGAAAGGGGGCTCTTTATATTAAAGATGGAATTATCTCGAAGATCCATTATGATTTAAGTAAGGAGGAGCTGGAAAAATTTAAATCCCAAAATAATGAAGGAAAGGAACTTGATTGTCAAAGAAAAGTGGTGTTGCCCGGGATCATTGATATTCATTCCCATCTAAGAGATATGAATCAGAGTTATAAAGAAACCTTTGAAACCGGAACGAGGGCAGCTGCTTTTTCCGGAATTACAACGGTATTTACGATGCCAAATACCGATCCACTCGCAATAAGTTCGCAAATCATTCAAGAGTGGATGAGAAAGGCCAAAAATAGGATATTTGCCAATGTGGGTTTTATCGCGGGGGTGCCTAGCAGGCTAAATGAAGAAGAAATTAAGAAAATCATAAAATTAGGAGTAATCGGATTTAAAATATATCCACACCATCCAATAAGTGACTTAGATTGGAAAGTGAAAGGAAATTTTCAACTTCTACTTAATTTATCTTCTCGTCATAACACACGGATATTTATCCATCCGGATTGGCCATTATCGAATGAAGAAAAAAGAGATGTATACGAAGAGTATATATTTAGAGAATCGAACATTTTGAAAATGCACGATGATCTGAATCCTTGTAAATTGGAGTGGAAATTTGTACATTACGCCATTGAAAATTACCAAGACTTCATAAAGAATAATAAAATTAATGAAAAAAACTATCCTTCTATGCATTTTTGTCATATTAGCTGTAAACAGAGTTATAAGTTAATTACATCTGTACTAAAAAATAATCCTATTCTTAAAATCACTTATGAGATCACCCCGCATCACTTACTCTTATCAAATATGGTCGAAATAAAGAATCCCGCTTTTGCAAAGGTATTACCCCCCTTACGCAATGAAAAGCATAGTCAATTCCTATATAATAAACTTAAATTAGGTGAAATTATGCTCATAGGTACGGACCATGCTCCACATAGCATAGAAGAGAAATCAAACGATTTTTTTGATGCCCCATCTGGATTTCCTGGTTTTGAAACTTATCCCTTAGTTGTTATGGACAAAATATGTCGGTATAAACTTTCCTTAGAAAACTTTGTTAAATTAGCTTGCGAAAATCCCGCAGATGTGTTTAACCTAAAAGGGAAGGGATATATTAAAGAAGGTTATGATGCAGATTTACTGATTGTTGATAAGGTTTCTGAACATTTCGTCAGAGCCGCTAATTTTAAATCAAAAGCAAAATTTTCTCCCTTTGAGAATTATACTACACATCTTCAAATATGGAAAGTATTTATAGGAGGAGAAGAAGTATCAGAGAGTATGAACCCTTCTGGTAAAATTATTACACCTCAATAATTATTATACTTTATCAAACAAATAATTATAAAAGAACAATCATAAAATTAAAACTAGCTATGTCCACGGAAATGAATATCACCTTAGAAGATGGAAAAAAATTAGTCCACTTTGTAAGAAAAAATATTGAAACTTACTTGGAAACGGGTAAAAGAATAACAATTCCGGAAGAATTAAAAAAGAAGTTTAATACGAAATGTGGGGCATTTGTAACCCTTAATCGACACAATGTAGGGGGAAACCCGTTACGGGGGTGTATCGGATACATAGAACCTGAATATGAGCTCTGTGAGGTTTTATATCGTGTTTCTGTAAATGCTGCGTGTGAGGATCCCAGATTTCCGTCTGTAAGACTCGAGGAAATGGATAAAATTGTCATTGAAATCTCAATATTAACCCCTCCAAAACAGATTGAAGCGGATAATCCAGAACAAATTATCAATCAAATAGAGATTGGAAAAGATGGACTAATAATGGAAAAAGGAATGCGTAGAGGATTGTTATTACCTCAGGTTCCAGTGGAGCATGATAGAAATTGGGACGCTCAAACTTTCTTAGAACAAACCTGTCAGAAAGCATGGCTCTCAAAAGATTGCTGGAAACAAGAAAACACGAAGATCTATAAATTTTCCGCAATCTTGTTTGAAGAGACAGAGCCCCGTGGAGAGGTAGTTAGAAAAGAAATATCTTCTTAATCTTAATCCTCCTTTTATTTAAAACATTTTTAGTTAATTATTAAAGCGATTCTTATAATCACTAATCTCTTCTTTTTGATTTCATTAATTTCGATGTATTTTGAATTCTTCTGCTTTAGATTACACAGATATGATTCTTAATCCTTTAAGAACTCAAAAAGCTAATAAATAATAAAAAACCATTAATCATTACAAATAATCTAATTACAAAATTGGAGAAAAAAATGGTTAAACTAAAAAATAAGTCCTCTACGCTTGTTGTAATATGTATTATCACTTTGATTTTAACTGGAGGAACGTTTTTTTTTCTCTTTTTAACACCAACTACAGCTCAACCAACAGACCAAAAAGACGTGCTGGTTTTAAGTGGAGGGAAAGATCAGTACTTTGTAGAGCGTTTGAGAATTGATTACAACAATTTCAATGTCACTCTAAACAACACTATAGGAACCGGTCCTCTTTCACTAAATGTTTATGATATCGTCGTACTTTTTGACCCAAATTTAACCTCTCAACAAATTTCTAATCTTGAAACTTATGTTGATGGAGGAAAGTCTCTCGTTATATTTATGGGACCTAACTTGCAGCAGAATGCAACATTACTTAAAACAATGGATATCTTAAAAGATTCTGCTCCCGATAGCTTAGCAACCAATATTGAATCGATGTTATCTTTAGTGAACGACACCACCAATCCAATCAGTAAAAATATTGCATGGAATTCTGCCCCGGATTTGAAACCACAAAATATGAGTTTTATCAAGGACTCGGAAATAAATTCTTCAGTTAATCGTATCGTTGATGTTTATAACTCCTCTCAAAGCTTGAATAGGGAAGAATTTACTGCTCCCTTTATAACTAAAAGTGCAAAAGGAAATGGTTCTATTATGCTTTTTACTGGATGGCTTCAACGAGACCCAAATAATCAAGATGCGAGTGCAAACATCGAATTTAGTATCTGGCCGTATTTTAATTATCTAATCTACGCTATGATGTTGGAAAGTACTGATACGGAGTTTGATACATATGCAGCATGGTCGTTCTCACCCGTACCCCATTTTACCGAACAAATCATCTTGCTTTTAATAGTGGTCGTTCTGGGGTGCCTTGCTGCAGCTTTATTCATTACTGTTAAAAGGAAAACTGGTGGAAGAATAGACGAAGAAACCGTAGAAGCGCTTAAAAAGCGTGCGGAAGAAGAATTAAAAGAAGAAATAACTGAACGAGAAGAACTCGAGAAAAAAATCGAAGAACGAGGTAGGGAGGATCTAAAAGATGATTGGGAAATAATCGGAATCCATAGACAATTAGGAGGATTCCTTTTTACATTTTTTATTGGATTGCTCTTAGTCGTTCCACAACTTCTCTTAACCTCTTACATCCTACCGCTTCTTTTGGATTATACTTACGCACAAGCATCGGGATGGTATAATTATGCATACAATTTATTCCAAATTGCATGGCTTCTCTTCGATCTCGGTACAAGTTTCGCACTGGCAAAATACTTCTCGGAATATCGTGTCCATAGTCCAGAAAAAGCTATCCATTATATCCAAATCTTCGTTTGGTGGCAACTCTTTACCGGTTTAGCCCAAATTAGCATCTTTGCATTCTTAGGCTCAATAGTCTTTCCACTTACTGATTTAGCTCACATGACTTGGATTTTTGTAATGTTTTCATTAGTTCAGTATCCTGGTTTCTTTTTGGTGTTTATGTATACATTTCAAGGGCTTCAGAGGGCTGATCTTCATCTACTCACCTACGTTTCATGGGAAATATTTTGGTTATTAATTGGTCAAGCCATCTTCTGTTATCTGGGAAGGATCTGGGGTGCTGCTAATCCTATATTCGGAGAAGCCTTAGGCGCTGGCATCGGTTATGCGCTCGCAAGATACTTTGATTATTGGATGACTTTCTTCTTTAGTTTGTATCTATTTAAAAAACAAGGATATTCCGCTAGCTCATGCTTTAGAATAGACTTTACAAAGGAAGAATTCAAAGAATCTATGTCATATGGATCAAAATTATCTTTTGGTCAAGCATTTGTCCAAGTTGGCTGGTTTATTCAAATTCTCTTGACTTCTGCGTTTATCGCAAACTATTCCCAAGAATTGGGATACTATCAATTAGCATGGACTGTCGGAATGATGATACAAATAATTGTTCTTTATGGGCAATCGTTACTCGGCGCATATAGTGAGGCTCATTCACATGATAAAAAAGAACTGACAAAACTTTATATCTATGAAGGATTCCGTTGGGGCAACTATTTTGGCTACTTCCTCATCTCAGTACTATTTGCGGTAGGAGGACTGTTCTTGATAGGTGCTGCTGGTCCAGATATTGGAGGTCCAGCTTCCGAATATTTACCATTAATCCTCGTATTCCATGGGTTTGGGATCTATTCATGGCTGGTTGATGCAGTATTTCAAGGAACGGGTAAAACGGGCTATGCTGCTGCAGTATGGATACTGGAGCAAGCTATCAGGGCAATAATAATGTGGCTACTGGTTTCGATATTCAATGACATGATATGGGTAATTATCGCCTATTGGCCCGCTGTGTTTACAAAGGATGTGGTCGCGTGGATTATTGTACGATATAAGGTCTCTGAATTTAAACTGTATCCATTTAAGACATTTATTACTCCGTTTATCGCTGCTGTGATCAATTTTTTTATATTAGGATTTTTCGGTAATTTGGTGTTTGGATTGGATTTAGGAGATAAGATCATAAATACGGCTCTCATATTTTTGGTTGGTGTGTTTATATTTATCTTCTTTTATGCTTTTATCGAAGGTTTATTGGGCGGTTATGACGACAATACGCTTGAGGAGTTCGAAAAAGCCTCTCAAATGGTCAAGATTCCTTTGATAGGCGGTTTTGCACGAGGAATCTATAAATCTGCAAAATTAGGTGCCCGAATAAGTCCCTTACATAACAAATTTCCGATAGATGTATACGAGAAAGGAATGGAAGAAGCATTTGAATTGACCTTAGAGAAAAAGAGATTAAAATTATAAATCAATTTCATTTTTTTTTATTTTTCTGTTAAATAGCTATTCTTTCAGGGCTTTTAATCATACAGATTGAAAGGAGGATTTTAGATGTTAAAGATTTCCAACATCTCGCATAATTTCGAACATTTCTTTTTCATCCTCTTCTGCCTCTTCCGGAAGCGCATATATAGTACCCAATAAAGAAGCTTTATACTGAACTTTCGCAGCGAATTCTACTTGCTGCAGGACTGTATATGCATGTTTCATGTTGGTTCCACAACAGACATTGCCATGATTAGGAAGAAAAACCGCATAATTGTTTCCTAAGGCTTGAATGGCTTTATTGGCAATATCTTCGGAGCCTGCCATTCCATATTCGGCTATATCGCATCCTCCTATGAATGGAATGATCTCATCAACGATGGGACCTAACGGCATGCGAGCTATTGAAAGAATTGTCGAATACTCCGCATGTGAATGAATAATAGCATTAACATCCTGTCTTGCTAGCATTGTATATACATGGAGATGCTTTTCTGAGGTTGGATTTCTTGTGCCTGCAAGTACTTTAATATTTTCATTTATCAATACCAAATCATCTTCTGTCATATTCTCATATCGAACAGTACTAGGTGTAAGAAGAAATCCGTCATTTCCATTAGGTAATTTTACTCTCATTGAAACATTTCCCGCTGTCCCGATAATTTGTCCTTTTTCCAACATTTTATTACATATGTTAATTATCTCTTGGCATTCTTTCTTATACAGAGAGAGGGTAATGGGTATTTCTTCCTCCGAACTAGCTTTTGGGAGTTTGTGTGGAGTATATCCCGGAATAACTTGGGGATTGACAACATTAAAAGGAATTTCTCCTTGTAAAATCTTTTTTATTCCTTCCACCATCATCATTCCGTGCTTATGATTGGTCTCATATGTATCTCCGCCCAAATGTGGAGTCACTATAACATTATCTAATTCTAAAAAATCATTATCTTCATCCACTGGTTCTATATTAAACACATCTAATGCTGCCCCGGCAATTTGTTTCTCTTTGAGAGCATCATGAAGAGCAAACTCATCCGTTATTGATGCTCTAGCAAGATTTAGAAAATATGCATCGGGCTTCATAAGTTTTATTTGTTCTTCCCCAATCAATCCATCAGTTTCATCTGTAGGGGGACAGTGCAAAGTGATGATATCTGACTCCTTCATTAATGTATTTAGATCAACAGCTTTTCCTTGGATATATCTCAATCTTGCGTCGTTTATATATGGATCATAGACCATGAATTTAACATTAAACGCTTTGAGTCGCTTTGCTACTTCGAATCCTATTCTTCCTAAACCAACTATTCCAACTATTTTTCCCTCCAGTTCATGCCCTTTAAACCTATTATAATACTTAACATAGTCGCTAAAATCTTCCACATGGAACTCATCTGAATGAAGAGTCTTCTCTACTTTATGTAATTTTCTAAGTAATGCGAGCATCATTGCTATCGTCATCTCTGCCACAGCGATTGTATTTCTACCGGGAGCATGAAGGACTGGAATGTTTCGTTTTGTTGCCGTTTCAATATCTATATTATTGGGATCCCCGCGAGTAGCACCGATTATCTTTAGGTCTAGATTCTCTATTACATCTTTTTTTACATTATCTCCTTCACAAATAAATATTTGTGCGCCTATTTCTTTTATTTTTTCAACTAAAGATTCTGCTTGGAAATAGACATTATTCGTCTCTAACCAGCTTTCATAAACTACTTCATCATCTAAAATTCTCTCTAGTTCACTAATAGCCTCCTCTGAAAAGGGAGCAGTTATGTAAGCTTTCATAATTTTTTAAATTGCTATTAAATATTTAAATATCCTTCTAAAACATCAATTTTCGTAGCTTTAATAAGGACCTCATTTTCCCAACTACTTCAAGCTTCCCGCTACTATATGCTTTAATCGGGTTAATTTGTTTTGTCATCATTTTAATGAACACATCTGAATCAATATTAACTTGAACTGCGGCATCTTCCTCATACCCTTTTACCAGTTCTATTCCTTGATCTCTATTGATTTTATATAAGTAGGATGTATCAATATCGGGAAAGGTCATCATTAAGGTATCATCCCATTTGCTAAATGAAGAAGATACTTTGGGATCGTTGTATCTATCAACAATTTTCTCAAGTGCTTCCTCCAGAGTGATTTCAAGCTCCTCTTCCTCTTGTGATTCCTCTTCTTCTTTAGATATTTCTGACTCTTTAGCGAATTCTTCCTTTTTAGTAGCAGAAATGGGCTCGACTTCTTTTTCTGGCTTTCTCTGGATTGGTTTTGGTGCTTGAGTTGATATGGGTGGTTGAGTTCGGGGTGAGGATTCGCTCATAGTTGGGCGTATTATATTTAAACCTCCTCCAATTCCGGTAGTTTGTTGACTTGCGGATTCTAAGGCTACGACTTTTCCCGATAATACTTCATCTGATATTTTTTTCATACTTTTCATTAATCGAATTGATTGAATTACTCCTATCGCAATCAAGAGCAAACCAAAAATCAATATTAATAGAGTGAAGAATTGGAATATTTCTATATACAGATTAGAACCTCCATTAATGGAAAAGATCTGAATTCCAAATAAGAATACAAATAGGATTAGAACAATCCCCGCCGCGAATATAGAAAGCAAAGCTGTGAGCATATATGCATTAATAGCTTGGATAATACTTTTC
>WJIN01000235.1 GCA_014730295.1 Promethearchaeota archaeon
ACCTTTATATTCCTAGCATTTTATCTAAAAAATATAACTTTTCTGTTTTTAACTTATTAGATAATCTGGAAATTTGCTTCAATTACAACGAAAACGGAATTAAAACCATCTTTTTTATCATTCCCAAATTTTAAATTTAGGTCCCCTATCATATATTCATGAGCACTCTTAATGAAAAATTACAAAACACGCCTCTAATAACCATCCCACTTATCATCGGAATTTATTGGGGATTTCTTTTACTCCCCCGCCTCTTCTTGCTTCCATTTTATTCCTTACCATATCCTTGGTTATTATTAGGTGACCTCATATTTAAGATGATTCTACTAACCCTCCTCTGGTTTCTATTGATTCCATTCGGATTACAATTGCCCTCAAAAAACGAGAACTTATTGGATTATTCCAATTCAATAAAACTTAACAAATTTAGTCCTGAATTAAGAAATATCTCGATCGGGATAGCTTTTGCGGTAATTATATTGTTTACAACACTGATTCCGTATGCTTTAATGGGGGTATATCAATTTGACATATCAACTATTATCGGACAACCTAATCGGGAAACTGGAGCTCTGGGATACTTTACCTTCATAAGCAATTTGCAACCAGCAATATGGGAAGAAATAGCATTCCGCGGAGTAATCCTTGTTTTGCTTCTAAATGCCTTTTCCAATAAAAACGCCATCGTTATTGATGGCCTTGCTTTTGGGTTGTTTCATCTCATCAATCTGTTTGTCGGCGCTGATCCGCTGTTTACGCTTTATCAAGTCTTCTTCGCAACTTGTCTTGGGATTGTATTAGCGTATATGACGGTAAAGTTTAAAACTCTTATTCCTGCAATGATGGCCCATTATATCAACAATGCGTTCCAACCTCTCGTCTCCAATGCCATGGTTGCAGACTATGGGTTAGAAATCATTCTTTCGATCATCAGGGTGTTGGTTTACACTACACTGGGGTTTCTTCTGATTTATTACTGGCCGAAGAGAGACAATGGGACTGAATAGTTCTTAGTATATTGTTCTACTCTTTGTTCTTTTTCTTTTTTTAGAAAGTGTGTTTAATAATTTTTTTAAAAAAAGAAGGATGCAAGTTATCTACAATAAATTTTTTTAGCTATAGAGCACGATATAAATATAGTTCTAATATCTTTTTATGGACCCGTAATCTAGTCTGGATAGGGATTAAATTCCTCCAGAAAGGGTACCCGCCTTCGGAGACTCCTACAGGAGCTGAACTGGGCTGTCGCAGGTTCGAATCCTGCCGGGTCCGCTTTTTCATTAACGCTTTCTCATTTTCAGAAGATATAGTAACTATTAAATCTTTTTTCAGATAATTAAGGTTTTAATCTGAAAGTTAATAGAAACTAGGTTTCTCTTCTGATGCTAAGAGCGAGCATTTTCCAAGAAATAACCGACATATTGGATAAATTCATTAGAAAAGTTCCTAAATCGAATGGTATACATTATGTCGCCATCCATTTTGATAAATCCCTTCATATACGCATCATATGGCTGAATTTTGAGTGAGAGCACTCTTTCCAGTATCTCTCTATCCATTATAAACTTAATATTATAATTTTCGTGGATACCTTCTGAATAGCTTAGTTTTCCTTTACTTATCTTAAACCAACATTGAAAATCTAAATCTGTAATACATATCTGATAGACATCATCAAAATCAGAATAATCTTTTTGGAATTCCTCAATCTGCCCTATCTTTTCCACCATGTTTTCAAAAAACTTATCTAAATATCGCTTAAACTTAGTGCTCTCTGAGCTGAGTAAATTCTTAAGTATGGAATTAATGTTGTTGAATTTGCTCATATGGAGTCTATCATTAGATAAATTATTCGATGCTTCTTAGAAAAGATAGATAAATACTATAATAAAAAGATAATCATTTAGCATAGGCTACAACAATTATTATTTTAGTGAAAAGAAAAAACAAGAAAGAGAAAGAAAAGTAGTATATTACATTAAGTTAGTCGCGTATTGCTCCATTAAATAGGAAATTTTATCCTCATCCACGTCTCCCGATTTCAGTTCTGGACACATATTTTCGAGGTGTGTAAGCAATTCATTTAAACTTTCTTCAGCTTCATTCGGATCAATTTTTTGAGCATTTTCTAACACAATTGATCCCAGCAGGTTCTCAGAGCGACTAAAAATGATGGTATGTCCCTCTAATTTTAGCTGGTTTAATTCGGTATTGAATGATTCCTTTATGAAATTCGTAATTGCTGAAAAAAGTCCGCCTTTAAGCACGTCTTCACTGGATTTGGATGATAATGGCACCCCACTTTTGTCAAAAATAGTAAATGCTTTAGGTTTTATACTTTCTGTGAGCTCCTTTCCCGTTAATTTAAAATAAATCTTCTTAAATGCTTTGACAATACCATATCCCGTCTTGCATGAAATTGGGATAATCTCAAAAGAAGATAATTTGTCCAATTCCATTGCTTCCATAATTTCATTTATGGAGGCAACCTCCTTGAGATCAAATTTATTTGCTAAGACTAATAATGGCTTTTTCTCAAGTAAGGGGGAGATCTTCCATAATTCTTTTCTGGCTTCATCAAACCGTTGTGGATCAGCTGCATCGACCATAAAGATTACAAAAGAAGCATCTTTCAATTCTCCCGCCCACAAACTCCTAAAATCTTTTTGCCCGCCCATATCTACGATTGAAATTTTAACTCCTTGAACTTTCATCACCGTTTCCTGCTTTCCCATTGTCGGAGAATGTTCTATAAACGTCCCAGTTTGTAAAAAGGACACCATCGTCGTCTTTCCTGCGTTATCCAACCCCATAATAACGACTTTTTTATCCTTTGATAAAATTTTATTTAATATATTCTTAATACCCATTTTAATCAGAAAATTTGATTCGTATGTTATTATATTTGGTAAAAACTATACTCCTTAAGATATTTTTTTTAGTATCTTTTTTCCGTGATCATAGCACACAAAAAATGTTGGATCACTATATTTAAACTATTAAAATCACAATTTAGATTTATATTATGGTTATGGGTTTTAAACAATCAGTGGTATGTAAATTAGGAGGACATGTGAATTCAAATCCCGAATTAGTGGTTTCTTATCCCCCACTTAATATTAGCAATGCGGAGGATCAAAAAGAAACCATAAATGAATGCTTACCTTTTGGTTGTAAAGCTGGAGATATAATAGAAAAAAAATATAGAAAAAATACAATGATCTCATATATTTTTACCATTGACAATGTGAAAGAAAGAGATGACCTCTTCTCCTTCTCGATTCTATTGAATAAAAAAGATGAAATTGATCTCTATAAAGCGGTTATTCAAGAATTTATAGTTCTTCTTAGAAAGAATGGTCTTTTGGAGGAGAAAACCTTTATCGACTTTCAAGAATCAATTTACAATAGTTTTAATCAAGAAATTGATTTGACACTTGGAAGCAAATCATTCCCACTTTCTCAGATGTTTAAAGATAAAAGGGATGAACTTAATTTATCAGAATTTGAACCACGGGGGAGTTTCTTTTGATGCATCAAGGATTTTTAGAATTGTTTAGCAATCTGTTACAATCCTTGGGACGTTATATTTCTGTATTTATCGTATTTCCCCTTATTGTCTCTATTCTAAGTATACGATTCATTAAAGAGACGCGAAAATCGAAAGGGATAAATTATATTCGGTTAATAATACTCTGTATTTTTCTCTCCGTGTTCTGGGTTGAAATTTGGGAGTTATTGGGTAACGAGATTCCTTTTGTTTCTTTAGAATTATCTGGGTTTGAATCAGAAGACTTTTCATTTTACAACTTCGGATTAGGTTTGGCAGTTTCATTAGGTCTTGTATTAGGCGCTTATCTATATCGAATAGAAACCTTATATCTTACTTCGGTATTTGTGTTTTTCGGTTTGTTTGTAATATTTCTTTATACGGGAACAAGTATTTTTTTGATGCCATTTATTTATTTGTGTGGAATAGCTAGCTTGATCGTTCTATTTTATACAGGAGTTAAATTAAAAGACAACGGAGCTCTTGGAGTCGCGATTTACTTCTTTATAATGTTTCTCACTTTATTCTTTGATGAAACTGGTTTAATGGGTATAATTGATGCGCTTATCACGCTGACCTATTCTGCTTTTGGAATCATTTTTGCCACAGGGCATTTTACACCATTTAAAGAGACTGGGGGTAATAACTAATGGAAATACTTACGTTAACATTTGCTGCAATTCTCGATTTTGGATGGTTTTTATTTTTAGGATTAACTGTCCTTTATTCCTATAAAAATTGGAAAAAAAGCAGAATCAATATTAATCTGTATCTAATGCTTATATCTTTCATCTTAGTGATTTATGTTTTTAACGTCCCCTCCTCACTACTCTTAAATTTCTATGCTGAAGGCGGAGGTTCTGCATTAAATCCCTATATAGATTTCAAAATAGGAGAAGGGTTAACTATAGGGTATATAATATCCAGTTTAGTTATTGTAGCGATGTTTCAGTTTTTTACCTACTTAAAGAATTTGAAAATCTTCTACACATTTCCTATTACTATCGAATTTATTATCTTAGGTTGTCTATTTCTTAATTTTAACGACACAATAATTTATCTTGCTGGATTTAGTCTCGCGATTATCTTGTTATTTGATGCTATTAGAACAAGAAATGGTGTTGAAGTAGGTATTGCATTTATAATATTATTTGTGTTGATTTGTCTTCCCATAAGATATCAATTTCAGTTATTTATCTACGGCATTGCTCGGCCGGGCTTTATGTCATTGGTATTTTTAGGTACATCCGGATATTTAGATAAGTGGATCTTTTATGATAAAGAACTTAAAGATAAAATTGAGAATACGTGGATTACCAAGCGAGTTGTAATCAAACAAGAGTGATAAAAATTATACTATAGGCTTTATTCTTTTTTATTTTCATTTTTCTTAGCGAGTCTTTTTATAAGTTTTCATATTTAATGAAAAATATAAAATCTTATATTTAATGCCGACCAAAATCTTGCTTATCCCGTATTTAATAGTGTCGGATGATTTGAATACGATCTTTGTATCTATAAATGTCAAACTTTATTCATTTCGATCATCAAATTTAAAGATTTGATCGATTTGCTTATATAGAACTATTTCGACAAATTAAGCCTTGGGATATTCC
>WJIN01000236.1 GCA_014730295.1 Promethearchaeota archaeon
AAATTTCTTAGATGAGAATTATCAATTGAATGAAAAAACATTTGAGGATGGGAGGCTTCAGAGATGTTTACATCCAAAAGCAGCACGAGAAACCTCAAACTTAGTGGAAATTCCATTATTACAAACCGTTGATTTTGATGATTTGTTATATAGCACAAAATCTATACTCAATAGAGAAAGAATTTCAAACCGAAAGATCGTGAATTTATTAATTAGAAATCGACTAATTGAAACGTTACCTGAAGATAAATATTCTCCTACAAGAGAAGGAAAAACGTTATTTGAACTATTGAAATATTATTTATCATTGTAAATTTTTATCAACTGCGATTTGACTTTATAAAATTGAAATTTCACAAATTCATTCCAAGGAAATAAAGATATGGACAATTACTTTACAAAAAGATTAAAAAAAAATATAGAAATTGTCAAAGTATTCTATGATTATTTTAGGACATAGAATATAGCTTCAAAAAGAAGATTGAAATTAGCAAGAACCATAAGAGATACTGAGATTTGGGTCTACTGACAGGACATAGAATATAGCTTCATAAAGAAGATTGAAATATTTTGAGGGATTTAATCTTTATGATCTTTTAAATATAAAGGTTTAATTTAATTATATATAGTAGGCTTTTAATTACTTATAGAAAATTTTAGATTGAAATTAGATTAAGTCTTTTGCGTATAGTATTAAAATAAAATATGTCAGTAGATAATACATATCTTTCTGAGCGAGATGAGAAGATCTTACATAACCTTATAGAGGAATTAAAGCATGATAAAGGCATTCTCGCGGCTATCCTATTTGGAAGTGTTCTTAAATCAACTGTTTATAATGATATTGATCTTGCAATCGTGAGAACACCTAATTCAGCTTCTAAATCATTAAAATATCTTTTACAATTTCCACCAAAATTCGATGTCCATTTTTTAACAGAGATGCCTATAATTATCGCTAAAGAAGCGATCAAGGGAGAACTTCTTTTCAATAAAAATTATTCTCAATTATTTGATATATATATTAGGATTATTAAGGAATGGGAATCATTTCGACCCTATTATAATTTATATTTGGAGACGGTCAAAAGTGGCCTATGAACGGATTCTTCAGAGAATTGCTTTTATTGAAAATCAATTGAAATTGTTAAAAAATTGGGCTCCAGAGAATAGAGAAGAGTTCTTAGCAGATCTAAAGCTTCAAGCTGCAGTAGAAAGGAATATGCAAAATATTATTGAAGCAATAATGCAGATCTGTACTCAATTAGTTAAATATTTTAATTTAGGACCACCTACATCCGAGGATTCAATTCTTGAACTCCTAGAACAAAAACTTGATAACTATAATCTAATTAAGGAATTTAAAAAATTTAGAAATTTTTTAGTGCATCAATATCTTAAAGTTGAATCTGGGAAAGTATATAATTACTTAAAACCTTTTCTTGAAGATGTTGTATTAGTTATTGAAGAATTTAGGAAAATCATTTCCTGAATGATTAAAATCATATTCTCCAATAGAGATTTATTGTTTTGCCCACGATATTATCAAGAGTCTTTAAAAAAGAAATTTCTCATCTTTGATTATCAATTGAATTTTTGCTATTACACTATCAACCCTTTTCAATAGTCTTTCAAAATCTGGTTCATAATGAGTCTTATCTTTAATATTATCTAGGATTGTTTTAACAGATTCGAGTTGAGACAAAAAATATTTCAAATATAAAAATTCGACAACATCAACAACTTGAAAGTCATATTCTTGGCTCTCCGTCAATTGGAACAAATATGTGATTGTTTCCGAAATATATTTAATTATACTGAATATCTCTAGCATTTCATACTTTTTGTCTGAATGGAATTCAGAAAGACCGAGTTTCTCCAATGATTCTTCAATTTCTGCTATCTCCTTATAAGAGACCGTTAAGGATTTTTGTCGACGCATAAAAATTTCATTATTATCATAGGGAAAAGAATTTATAAACATTTGCAACTTAACAAATTTAATAATCCACAACTTTTATTAATTGTATTAAGATACGATTTCAGCGACCAAAAACATCAAGGTCTTCCATTTTTTTATATCCTTTGGTTTCCCGATTTGAAGAAATCAAATAAATCAAATGTTAAAACCCTATAATTTCCCTAAATTCACAATTTCTTACTACTTCTAAGATTAATGGATTAAAGAGAAATACATTTAACAATAATACACAAGGTATATAAGATTTAGTCGAAAAAATAAATTTTTATTAAGATACTTGAATAAAATTTAATGTTATAATAGTTATTTGGTTATTTTTAGTCAATAATTTTTTAGAGGTGATAAGGAATTAAAAGTCCAATCAAGCCAGATATAAATCTATTAGAAACACTGAAGCAGGCTATTATAGACGGAGACTCTAATAAAGCGATTAAATTGACGAATCAATCACTTAACTTACGTATCGATAGTAAAGCAATCTTGGAAGAAGCAATCATTAAAGGTGCTGAAACAGCGGGAAGTTTATATGAAAAAGAGATATATTTCTTGGCCGACTTATTAATGACTGGTGAGGCACTGAATGCTGCGACCGAAGTGGTAATGAATTCATTGTAGGACAAATCTAAAACGAAATCAAAGGGAAAAATACTTATAGGTACTGTAGGAGGAGATGTTCATGATATAGGAAAGAGTTTGGTGATTTCACTTTTACAAGGACAAGGGTATGAAATTTTAGATTTAGGTTCTGATGTCCCTCCGGAGGAATTTCTCGGAAAAGCGAAAGAATTTGATCCAAATATTATAGGGATCAGTGGTTTAATGACGATGAGTATTTCGAAGATGCAGGAGACCGTAAATTTGCTTAGGACTGAAAATGTTTCTTCTCGAATTATAGTTGGTGGTGAAATTTTATCAAAAGCGTCCTGTGAGATGATAGGAGCTGACGATTATGCTAAGGATGGATGGGAAGGGGTAAAAAAAATTAATGCATTAATTAAGAATCAAAGAATAGGTGTGGACTAAAATGCCCTATGATTGGGTTGCGTCAGTAAATCGAATATTTAGAACTATAGCAGGTTTAAAAAGAAGATTGAAATAATAATTCTCATAAAACAAATACTTGATAAGATTACTCTCATTGAATCTTCACAAATCTATATCATTTACAACTTAGTTAAAGTCATTTTTCGTACTTATACGATCAGTTTACTCACTAAAAGAACTCGAAAGATTTTGCTTTTCCTAAATTTTTCTTGACATTTTTATCGTCTCTCGTTAAATCATAAGGTTTAAATACTAAAAAAGATAAATGATATCCTATGGGATATTTGATGATTACTGATCATCAACACATTTCATAATATACAAAAAATTGAAACAAGAAAAATGTCAAAAAAAATAGCAATCGCGTCGATTCTGTGTGTAGTTCTCGGAGGTGTAGCAATTCCGGGTGGAATCTTCCTCAATAATTTCATTGCCGATTTAACCTATAGTTCTGTGGATGAGGGTTTAATAGGAATCAAGGAGCAAGGGATTCCAATCATCAAAAATTCGGTGCATGAAGTAGGACCAAAGGCGCTCGCAGTGACGTTCGATCTTATGAGAGAAAAAGGAATCGAGGCGTCTGGACCTGTGGTTAATGCCACCATTTTCATGAATCAGGTATATACTATCGAGAGTTTAGGATTTATAGAAGCTACTGTAGAAACTATTTACTTTGATAAAGTTGAGTTAGGAGGTACTACTTTTAGTGCATTATTAGGTATATTGAATTATCCTCCTATAAAGGGAATTTCTGAATGGTATCAAGAAGATCTTAATTTTACAACTCGAGAGGATGGATCTAATAATGATATATGGGGTGGAGTCAAACGTTTGAAATATGGAGTTAACGCAACGGGATGGTGGGGAAATAGATTACCCGGTTTGTTTGAAGATACATATCGGCGTGTAGGTGATTCGGAATGGCCCCCAGAAAGTTATGCTGATGCTGCAAGTACTATCGATAAAAGCCAAGATCGTGGATTTGGAGTCCTTGAGATATTGGAACTAATAGAAAAAGCAAACCAAGATCAAATTGATGATTTAGTGGGTCCCAACGGATATAATTTTTCAGACCCATACACTAAGTATGAATATATGGGCGTGAATTACACTAAACTGGAGATATTATCACATTATTACTCAGATTATTTTGTAAAGGATGTATTTGGAAGTATCATAGAACAATTTAATACACCAGGAACACCGTTATATGACGCATATCCACAATATAGACCACGAGATTGGAATAATAATTCCGTGACCTATTTGGATATCGCATATTATAGTTATATTGAGCAGTGGACCAAATGTCTGTCCTATGACGATGGAGCAGACCTTCATAATTCTGAGCCTGCGATCCCCCAAGGTACATATGGATTAGAACCTGGAGGCCCTGGAAATAGTTCGGGAATTCCTATGCAAGCGGCACTTCAGTTGTGGAATAAAACTAATCCCTATTCTTTGCTAAATGAGTCTGGTATAAACCTTTGGTATGAAGCATATACAAATGATACGGTAAAAAATGAATTACTCAGTGAATTTTCTCAATATCCCGGATATGAATTTGAGAATGCAACTTACGGAGAATCAGACTGGGGCTTCAATGAAACCGAAATAGATTTGTTGCTAGACTGGTTATGGGGAGATGGCGGCGGTTGGGACCACGGCTCTTTTTATGATGTCACCCTACCAAAGCTAATATATGATGAGATCGCCTTTGAAATATTATTAGAACAATGGGCGAACGGAACCATTTTCGGAGATGCGTTATATCCTGATGGGTTTCCTCTTCCTTTAGGTGATAAAATAGCCTATGGATTCGAAGTGGGCATACCCGATCCCACGAATATGTCTCTGGATTCGGCATTAGCATTATGGAATATCTCCAGCGACTATTCTTTAGTCTCTAAGACGGGATTACAAAAGTGGTTTGCGGCTATAGAAGGCGACACAGCGACCTACTCGGAATTAAAAACCGCAAACGCCCTCACCAATGAAAGAATGGATCTCATAATTCGATGGCTTCCCAACTTCCAAAAAAATGTGATGCCACATCTCGCACAATACCAATATAATTTACCCGCGGACTCAATCACATTAGGAAATACGATTCAATTGGGCGGAGTACTCATAGGCGGAATAACTTTAGGGCTTGGCTCTACTGGCTTAGCAAGGAATTATGTCGTGAAAACACGTATACGGAAAAAAACACTGCCCAAATCCAAAAAAGAAATGGAAGGGAGTATCTCAAAGGTCAATAAGAAACTTGATAGTACACACACAGAGAAAAGCACGAAAAAACCGGACAAACTAACCCGTTAATATAAATTTTTAGAATATTTTTTTTATTTTCACTTATTTTCTGTCTTTAAATTCTAAAATGGTAATTATTTGTATCTAATCAGTATATTTCTCGAGCTTTATAAGTTCTGTTTAAACGAGAAATAAAATATGTTATTCTCATTACAACTATTCTCTACAAGGATGTCCAAAAGATATATGTAGTCGCATATTATATCTAGATCTAATATAAATGATTTTTACTAAATTTTTAAAAATATATATCCTTTAAACAAATAGACTTCAGTCACTAGTTGTGAATATGTATTATGACGATTTTAGAATTCGGTATCAATTTAGGGCAGAAGAACCTCTTGTTAATTAAATATTATTCTTCTGAGAACGATCAGAGTATTGATGCCGACCTCAGAGCAGGATTTATTTCAACTTTAGACGAATTTTCGAAGGATTTATTTGGTGGGGATCTTAACTTAGTTAAAATGGAAGATTATCAGATGGTAATCTTCAGTAAATCAATTGAAACGTTTACCGAGCCCAAAGAAAAAAGAGCGCTTATCGGCTATTGCATAACAGACGAGGAAAAGGAGGAGAAAGTGTTAAAACCCTTGCTTGAGAACGTTTTAAATCAATTTACAAACCGATTTGCGGTCTATGATATCTTTACTAAGAATTCCGAGTATTTTAGCGAATTTAAACCACGGGTGGATGCTTTAATTAAAGATCTAAAGTTATCCGTAAAGGACAGATTTAAAGACCTTCTTTTCTAGACTTAAACTATATTACACCAATCACCAATTACAAATTTCAATTGGGTTTAATTTGGTAAATAGGAAATAGCGGACCCGGGGAGATTTACATGACAACTCGAAATGAGCAAAGTATCAATTTGAACTCCCGGTCTTCGCCTTTCTCAGGTGCTCACCTTAGGAGGGCGCTGCCTTATCCAGTCTGGGCCACGGGTCCATCAAAAAGATCTATAGTATAAGAATATAAACATATACTACCATAAAAAATTTACAAACTAAATCACACTCATTTGGAATGGTGGACTTTTCAATAAATTTGGGAAGCCCTACCTTTTTGACTGCCGTTTTTTGGAAGGAATATAATTCATATTATTTGGTGCCTTTTCCATTATTTTCTCAATCTGGATTATTGAGACGGGTTTAAACTCGTTGGAATCCACTCCTACATCATATTGTTTTCCAATGGGGGCGAGATTGCCGTGGGAATGACCGTATAACTGCCATGCATTAAAATGGCTCTTATTCCATACGCGCATTGCATAATGGCAGAGTGTTATATTATGACCGTTCAGTTTAATATCTTTCAGGTAAGATACACTTTTACAAAACTTTTTCGCAATGGTAATAACCTCTTCTTTATCGTGATTACCGATGATATAATGAATTTCGAGGTCTCGAAAGCGTTTAAAGAACTGCAGTGCGACTTCTTTTTTAAACGTCAAATCGCCCAAATAATACAGTATATCACCCTTATTCACACTTAACTCTAAATTACTCAGAATAATGTTATTCATCACATCTGCATTCTCAAACGGTCTATTCACATAACGAATGATATTCTTGTGTGAAAGATGATAATCCGCAGTAAACCACTCCATCTCGATTCACGAATACAAAAATCTTCGCAATAATAAAGTCTTTTTTCTAATATTCTAAAAATATAAGAACTTCATAGTTAAATTCAGGGAGAATAATCTTTTCGCAGTTTTTTGATTGCTGTTTTAATCACGTGCACTTCCTCTCCAGCGTGGATAATGTTGCGATTCTCGAAATGTGGGACTAGCCATTCAGAATACCATTCTAAAAACACATTTAAACAATCCCACACGTCATCATTCTTGCTAACTCTACATTTATTATAAAACTCGACCAATTCTGTTGGAAAACGTTGTTCCGCCCTTCGAGTTCCCTCATCTCGTATACCAAGCAAAAACCCGCTAATACGCAATAATTTCCGGCGTATCCAAGCGACAAAATCTATTGTGGTAATATACTCCGCTCGCGTCATATAACCCGCTATCAAAAAACAGAAGCTTGGAAGTTCTAATGCTACATTTCTAATCTCATCCAGATGATCTTCAAACTCAAATACTAATTTTTTAGATTCTTGAATTGCCTCTTTTCCCAATCCACTTTTATCGTACAAAAGCGAACCTCTCTTCCCGATTCTCCATTCAGCGCTGAGTTTGGAAAATCTTTCCACTACCAGTTCGAATTTAATAAACGGTTTTAGGTAAATAATAGTGCTATTTTTTTTAGCGTTCGATTGGAAGATATGAATCACCTCACCTAATTTGTCAATTTGCGATAGAAATGATTCCTGAATTTCTGCATAATCTTTCCCCTCCTCCATCATCAAGAAAAAATCGATATCCGAAAAGATGTCCCCCCTCCCCTCCGAAATTGAACCTAAAAGAAACGCCGCCTCGACCTCAGGAAGGGATTCAACGATATTTAACGCATTATAGATAATATTCTTATGAAAATAAGTATTGTCGATATTAGAAAGATATTCTTCAATGTCTTCTTTAGTTGGAATATTTTCGGGATTAATAACTTGATCTTTCATAAATTCTGTGTTTAAATTTTGATTAGATAATTTGATTATATAATTGGTATAAATAAGCTTTTAAATACCTAATCTATTTGATTGGATTCCTAAATTGTTTTAAATATTAAGCTGCTCGCGGATGTATGAGACTCCGCAAATTTTGCAGAAATATTGTTCTCCAACTTTTATGGCTTCTTCCCTTGAAATTTTCTTTTGACAATTTTTCACACAACAATTCACAAATTCTTGCGAACTATTTTCATCAGACATTTTTTTTGCGCTCTACTGCGTGTTTTCTTTAAAACCAAAAGATTTTTAATTTAAGCTATGATATTTAATTTAATATAGAATTTTTATTTTAGTGTTTTAAACATGGTAGAAAGACGACAAAATTATAGGCAGCAAGCCCGCCCAATTGATTACTTGAAGAACAGCATAAATCAGATTATCCTTATTAAGGTGAAAAGGAATCGCCTTTTTAGAGGGAAATTAGAAGGATTTGATGAGCATTTGAACCTTTCTTTAGCGTCCGCCTCACAGATATTTGAATATCAAGATGAGGAAGGCAATATAAGAGAGGAACACGAGGACCTCGGAAATATAGTAGTTCGGGGCGACAATGTAATTTTCGTGAATTTAGCTGGTTAACTCTTCTATTCATTCACATATCATTATTGATACAGTCTCGATAGCTCATTCTTTAAATTCATTATCCTTGTTATTTTGCATAAATCTATAATTTCCTCAGCTTAAATTAAACGGTTTAGTTTACACAAGAGAGTTATAAACCAGAATCCCTTACCAGTATAGAAAGAATTTTTTAGCTTAATTGGTTTAATAGTATATCGAAATCGTATAACACCAACAAATACCAATGAATTCACAAACTATATCCAATGGAGATGGAGATACAATTCGACTGGTGAATCCCAATTTAGGGCATCCGAAATTTATTCAATTACCCAACCTAAAGGAAGGACTCAAGATTGAATTTCAAATTCTTTTGGTAAGTTCATTGGAAGCTCCTGATATGGTTCGCCAAATTCTTGAATCTACATTATCAATTATTCCTGTGATTGAATATAAGTGGAAACTCCAGAGAATAATGGAGGAACGCAAAAAGGGACTCAAATCAATTTGGAATCGCATTAAAAATGTTTTCAAAAGGAAATCTAAAAAGAAAAAAGAGATTAGTGAAAAGCTGAGTAAATTAGAACCAAGAGGATATCGTGGAGATCCCATTGAGGTTTCTATAATAGATATTAAGCCTAAAAAAGAAGGAGAGATCGATACCATAAATTATCTAGAGAACGAATATTGTATTCCGCAGAAATATCTTCGCGAATGGGATGTGTTTGATGGGCTAAACCATTACTATTGCATAAAAGTATCACTTTCTCTTTCAAAAGAGGCAGTTGATTACTTAAAGGGAAGAGATTTTATTATGTGTGATATAAAAGCTAAAAATAACAATACTACTTATCATTCTCTTGTCCTAACCAAGAAAAATTGGATGGACTTTAATTTTTTACATATCACAGATACTCATCTCGCACAGAGAAATGACAGGATTTATGAAGTAGTTTCAAATTGGCAGTCAAGCTCGCTGATTTCTAGTATTGGAGACTTTTTTGGAGATATTGGTACTAAACTGAAAGCCATATTTTCTCGAGATTCAGAGCAGCAAGAAGAACAACAACGAGAAGAAGAAGCTGACCAAAAAGCTAAAGTACTTAGAAAATCTTTAGATAAACGATTTGTTAATCCCAATAATCAATTACGGAGACTTATCAACATTGCGAACCAAAAAGTTCTAAACAATGAGTTAGACTTTATTATCCTTACTGGAGATATAGTTGATTTTGTAATTAAAAGTGAATTTTCGGATGCGATTATCGATCTTAACAAGATAGAATTTGAGAAGACAAACTGGAGTTTATTCCATGATATTATTATCAATAAAACTCCGAAAAAAAAGTATACGGGGGTTCTTCGAGGGCAAGAATTATTATGTCCTCTATTTACGATTGTGGGAAATCATGATTTCAGACCATATCATTATGATTTGACATGGGCGGGATTATATAAGAAGATAGGGCTTACCTCTTCAGAAGCATCCGCGTTAAATGAATTTTATTCAGCTAATCCTATATCTTCGATTACCAAATCAAATTTAGCACTAAAACCATATCTTAAACATATTAATCCTTCATTAGACTTTTCGATTTCTTTAGGTAACGCAGAGTTTGTATTTCTTAATAGTGGGTCAGACTCATTTAAAAATCTTCGTGATATGCTTTCTGGGCATCCCTCCGTCACGGGATTAGATGAAAGGCAGATCACATACCTGGAAAATATTATCAATACTAAATATTCCATGGGTAAAAATGTAATCTTACTGATTCATGGCCCTCCGATCAATATTGGCAAATCGAAATACTTTCGGAAGAGGCTCGAAGAAATTGGAAAAACCGAGATCAGAAAGCGAATTGACGATTTCAAAGAGTCTATTCTCCGAAAACTCGGCAAGGAAGAAAGCTCGGTAAGGATAGACACCTCATTTAATGTTAAACACGGAACGGTATCAAATAAATGGGAAGAATTAATTCAATTCTGTAAGGATTATACCATATTGACCTTATCAGGACATACACATGTCTTAAAAGAATTTCGATTAGGAGATACAAAAGAAAAATCTACGGTTTTTGACGCACCGCCCTTCATATTAAAAAAGCTTGAAAATCCTGCGGCAGTTTTTTATGATGTGTATTCAGAAAGGGTTGATACTCCGGAAGATATAGAAAAAGAGGGTCCTTTTATTGTTCAAACTCCTGCTCTTGGTTTGGGGAGCTATACAAAACCAAAAATGGGGAGGGCGTACCGTGTCATCAAATTTAAAGATGGCAAACTCGCATCCTTTAAGCCTTATTTCTTAGAATAAAGTTTGAATGTGAGTCAATCTTCTACATTTTCAGATCAAATTATATCCCAATTCGAAAGCATTAATATTAATCTCAACGGGTTTTAAATTCTTTTTGATGATTTCAATAAGCTTATCTTTGAAAAAGACATTTTCAAACTCTTTGGCTGCAACTCCAAGAATAATTGTATTTGCATAAATCGCGTTATCATATTTACTCTTACTTAATTCATTGAAGTCCATAGAAATAGTTCTTCTCGCGAATTGGTCCAAAAGATCTATGATGTCTGCCATTGAGGGATATTGCTTACTCCCTTCTTTTTTTAAAATTACATCACGAGGAAATCGTTTATGTGCATTGATAACGACCACAGTCTGTTCAGATATGTATTTTAGATTGCGTAGAGTTTCTAACGGTTCCAGCCCTAAAACCATATGAGCATCATTCATCGGGATTGTGGGTGAAATGAGGTCCTCCTTCTCATATCCTTGGTCCAGTTGATAGACTCTACTCTCAATTAAATATCTCGCAGTAGCCATTACAGAACCTTCTCTCTGAGACACACCGCGCGTTTCAGTCCCTACTACATTTTTAATTAAGGGAGAGTTAAGACCATAAGTTCTTAATAGATTTCCCAATAGAATCGCTCCTTGACCCCCAACCCCTGCGACCAGAATATTGAATATGTCTGCCATTGATGATCACCATAATTTCTACATCTTGTAAGGATTAATTGGGTAAATATCTAATTATTTCAATATATAATCTAAAATATACAGATTAAAATATCATCAGCAAATTACATATCTTAAAACCAATTACACAATAGAGCTTATCACAATACAATATTAAAATGTCATTTCTGTTCTGGGTCTTTCTGGTATCCATTTTTCTTTTGCTCCCCCTTCACTTTCTTTCAGTAAACCACACCACCCTCGAGAACCGATTTGGGAAAGAAAAAGGAACAACCATCGGAAAAATTTTAGGATTAATTTCGGGATGGGGCTTTTTTATCTGTCTATTTGGATTATGGATTTCTCCTCAACCTCGTTTTCATATCCCTCTGTTAGATGTAAAATTATTCACACTCCCATTTTTAAATTTACCGATATATCTTATTCACTTGTTCATTTCAGTTCCTTTAATCCTCATAAGCAGTTATTTGGGAATCGTGGGTGTAATAGGTACCACATTAGAAGTTTCAGAAACACATAAACCGAAACATGTAGAAACCGAGGGAATTTATTCCCAATTAAGGCATCCACAATATCTCGGAGCCATTTTTGCCCACCTTGCCTTTTCGATACTTTTTGTAGGATTCTATTCCTTAATCGCAACTCCATTGATAATAGTATACAATTATTTAATCTCTTGGAAAGAAGAGAAAGAGTTAATTCGAGAATTTGGCAATGATTATCTTCACTACAAGGAAATGGTTCCTATGTTTATCCCCAAATTTATGAATCCGAGATATTAAGTAAGGTGCGGAGTGCAAATTTATTCTTTATCGGGGTTCTCAAGATGTGGATTTATCATTGTTTTAAGGATCATCTGATTTTTGCATACCTGTCGACATGCGCCTGGGCATATTTCTGGAGTACACATTGATTCATCAATATAATATTTTAATTCTTCTCCTGTTGAGTGTTGAATATTAATAGGATTTGATTCTATTCGCGCATTGATCGCCGGACACCCAAATTGATCGATGCATTCATTACATTTCACGCACGATTGAGAAATGGAGTAATAGGTCTCCGTTTTCTTTTTTCTCTGTTGTAGCTTCTTTTCGCTTCGAACACGTCGCTTTTTTTCTAAGGCACATTCCTCATTGATTAAAACGACTTTTACCCCGGATTTTTGCAATTCTTTCTCAAAGATACGCTCTAATTTGTCTATATTATACGCATCGGTGATTGTAAGATTTTGTAGCCCAAGATTTTGAAGAAAGGCCGTTAAATTGATTGAATTTGTATGGATCTCAGTGGAATCTCCGTATCGTTTCACATATTCGTTTGGGGTTGCAACAATTTCTTGATGACCGGTCATCGCAGTCCAGTAATTGTTGAATACCAGAACTGTGAGGTCGATATTATTTTTAATTGCATTAAGTAAGGGTTGAAGACCCGTATGGAAAAAGGTGCTGTCCCCCACATAAGCAATTAATTTTTGGGTATCATCTAAGATCTGAGCCATCCCGTTTGCGATTCCGATGCCCGCTCCCATACATATCACCCAATCCAGCAGCTCATACGGATATGCTTCTGAGAGGGTATAACAACCAATATCGCCCGCAAATATATATTCTACTCCTTTTTCCTCTTGAAGCCTTTCCGTTACTTGTTTTAAGGCATAAAACACAGTTCGATATTGACACCCGGGACAAAACGTCGGTTGTCGGATGGGTAAGCTTGGTATGATTTCTTGGAGCGCTTCTTTCTTGATTTCATACTCGTCCAGTAAATATTTGTTTTCAATTTCAAAAAAATGTGAGAAAAACGTCATTACCATTTCTGTGCTTAATTCGCCCGTGTTAGGCAAATAGTCTTTACCATGAATTTCCAAATCTCGCTTTGCATCGCAATAATTGCAAAATACGCGTTTCGAAAAGGTCTCGAGAAACGCTTCTAATTCTTCAACTATTAATAACATTTCCAGATTATAATTATTCGCAAAACTGCATATTTCTTTTCTGTTAATAGGAAAGGTTAATCCCAACTTTAAAATGGGTGGGGCGATATTCAATTTATGGCATGCTTCAATAACATATCCATAACAGATCCCACTCGTTATTATCCCGATATTGGGAGGATTATTTTCCTCGTTATCATGATTATTATTATTATATGAATCAATTGTTTTTATTTTACTAAATATATTGTATACCTTGCGATTTTGCGCAACTTCAGAGATTTTCTGAAAATAGGTTTGTTGATTCTTTAAAGCTCTTCCTAAGGTATTTACATAACGATCTGGATTTTTCTCGAAATGGCCCTCTATTTTGGGAGAGATAATTTCTCCAAGCTTAACAATCCCATTACTATGACATAATCGGGTAGTCACGTGTAGGTAGATGGGGATCTGATATAGTTCTGAAATGCGTAATCCTTCTTTTATAAAATCTTTACATTCTTGAACCGTGGATGGTTCTATTATAGGTATTTTGGTATGAAGAGAATATAATCTGTTATCTTGTGCATTAGTAGAGGAGAGAATGCTGGGGTCTCCACCGCATAGTATAAGCATCCCGCCATTCACCCCAGAATATGGAAATGTATGTAATGGATCGGCAGCTACGTTTAATCCCAAGTGTTTAAACATGACCACTGATCGTACTCCTGCCCAACTCGCGCCGATACATGATTCCAATGCTACCTTTTCGTTAAGAGCATAATCAAAGGTAAACTCAACAGAGGTATCGGATAGAAATTTGAGAGAGTCGCCGACCTCACTGAGAGGGGTACCGGGATAATTTGCCGAATAGCGCACTCCGGCTTCAAAAATCCCTCGAGCAAACGCTTCATTTCCGGACATTAATACTTCTTTTCCCGGAGTATTTTCATACAATTTCGATAATTTCATGATGATTAGCTATACTTCTGTTTTTTCAGATTATTTAATTTTGCGAAATGAAATTCTACGGGTATTAGTAATCTTGTGGGTAAAATAGAATTAATTATTATTAAATATAGGAGGGTAAAAAGTTGGTATGGAATTTAAAATTGGACATTTAATTACGATTTTGCGACATTATTTCGACTGAAATCGATTAAATTCTTAATTTATTTTGATGCTGTATCCGTTTTCATAACTAAGGACGTAAAACATTTTTCAACCTGCGGGATCTCTGTGTTCAAATTGTTTAAGTTTTTTTGGATATAGCTTTCTATAATGAAGAATGTTCACATATTTCTTGCTTATACTAAATTTTATATAGCATCTTAGGTTAGAATTGAAATAAGATCAACTAAATTGTAAATTTCTAAACAAACTCTTAAAAATGTGATATTGGTACCATGTTAAAATTTTGGGATTCAAAAGCAGATGCCGTAGTAAAAGGTGATAATCTACGAGAAATTTCTCCAATTCAAGAAGAGATCTACGAAGATGAGCAGGGCATCACCCATTTGGTATTTAGCAAACAAATGTTTGACAACCCAAGATATAAGATCCCTGAGAATGATCTACAGCTATTTAAAAAATTTCTTGACGGGGGATCAAGAAGTTATCCTTCTGATGGGAATATTCCCCTCGATGTGGTCGCCACGGAAGCGAGAATTATCATCAACGAAATCATGGATATTACCTCCAATCTTAAACACGAATTTTATGAAGAAGCGTGTGATGCGATGAAAAATGGAGGATACGGCATAGTTCGAGGGTGTGTTAAAATATATCTGGAAAAATATACTACACGGGACTGGAGAAGGAAACGCTTTACCGATGATATCGATTTTTGGATTTTCGAGTTGCGATTATTTGAACATATTCTTAAGAAAAGCGGTTGGAAGAAAAATCCTGACACCAAAGAATGGGAGAAACAAGTAGATTGGATTGATTATGATACAAACAACAAGAAATCGGGTATCTTAATCGCGTCAAATGATCTCGACCAACGTATGAGTTTTGGAAATGGAAGCTATTTAGATGGCTCTGATCTTAAAAGCATTTTCAAGAAAAAGATTAAACGAGGGCACGATGTCGATCTAAGCGATGTTATTAATGTGGCAATGCTTCAAAATAATCCTGATAGAAGAGAGACTGACGTCTGGCAGAATGCATGGGAATCAATCGAAGAGTCAGCAAATACACGCGATTCTCGTATTATTTCAAATTTGATCTCCTTATGCAGATATGCGTATGCCATCGCGGATTACATCGAACGAGTAGGCAATTCAATTCGAAAATACAATCGATTGATATTTAATAAAAATGAGTATTCAAATTCCGAATTGAAACGCCTTTGTCGATATTCGCCTCATTGGATGGGCTACTTTATTAACAACGGTGCAGAGGCGACCAGGTCGATGATTTACAACTTTCTGATAGAGCAGCAACATCTCAGACAAAAATATGCCAATAATCTCAAAAATTTTGCTGACAGTGTTTTAAAATTGTTAAACTCCAAAGTTAAACACGCTGACGTTCAATTTGAAATTAATTAGTTTCATTTGTTTTTCTCTATATTGAGCATTGAACCCTCAATTGTTCAAACCTATTAATTTTATGCTAACGAGTTTTTAGCATCTTCTTCATTATAAATAGTGTTTCAACATCCTTTTCCTTTATATAGTTATGCTTCAATATACTGGTAGTATAAAAAAATTCCTAAAACCGAGATCAAAAAAATGGTTAATTCACATAATAGAAGTTTTTTCGGTCAAAACACTGCTCTCATGATTCAGAGTACCTCAAGAAAAGAGGATTGGCTTTTCTTTCGGTGTATAAAGCGCAAGAGAGGAAATATTTGGGAAAAACCTTCTCAAGGTGAGGGAAAAGTCATCAAGGTCTCATTGGATGAATTAGTAATGATTTTAAAAGTCCTCCGGAAAGAAAAAGATTCTTGGACGACCTATCATAAATATAACGGTTCGAATACGCAGATCTCACTTAATTGGCAAGAGAAAATCATCTGGATCAATATAGGGGACTATTCGAAAATGCTTGATGAAGCTCAAATCGAAATCATGCGGCTCCTTTTAGAACATATCCTGGAAGAAAAAATCGAATACGCAACCATTTCCGAACTAAATTCTAATGGTTCTAATTCATATCAAGAAAACCCTCCAAAAACATATAGCTCTTCAAAAAAAACATATTCTAAACCTGCTGAAAAACAAGCTACACCCACAAATTCATATATAGAAGAGGAAATTATCGCCCCCACACCTCCCTCTAATTCCGGACCATCCAATCAATTGAAGACGATAAAAGACGTTATAAAAATAAATGGAGTGTTAAAACGCTCTACGAATAAAGCTCTCTTACTTGAGTTTCCGAATGAAAAAGAAGCATGGATTCCCAAATCTACAATTCATAACGCATTTAATGATCAAGCAACAAACTCACAGCTTTTTCTGATTGATAATTGGGTGTTAGAAAAGAACAGCATAACATAGATTTAAGCTTTTTTATTCTTATCTATCTATTTTGCTATTTTACAGAGGCTAAATGATATATTTTTCCTTCAATTTTTGTTTTGCGAATGTGTGTTTTTGTATTCATAACTATTTTCTCCTTTTAGAATGAGCATTAAAAAAGAAAGAGATAAACGAAGAACAGTAATCCATACCTATTCAAATGAAAAGGAGGAGGAGGGCGTTAAATAACACACTAAAAGTGTGTTTAACCAAAAGACAAAAATCCAGGGAATAAGACTGATTCTGTTCTTCTATACTTAATATTATTTTACCCTTATTTAAATTAATCATTTTTGTCCAAGAGGAAATTTTTCTATATAATGTGTGAAAAACAGATTTGGGACGAATATCTCGTATCTTTACAGTGGTGATTTTCAGTGAATTAAAACAATGGATTCTGAAAAATCCAATTAGTCTTTAAGTCGATGCTTATGCTTATATTCCGTAATACTAACACCACATCATCATTTCATTTCAATCTTTTCCTTAATAGTATAAATCCATATAAGAATTCATTCGAAAATGTTATGTCGAATTTTTTAATTTTTTTTCAATTGCATCTAACGTATCTATCATCCACGCTTTAAATCGAGCGAAATCTGAGACTGGAGGAATCTTATATTCCCTCGATTCTTTATCATTTTCATTTAACAGACTGCCTAACGCATTATTTTTATTACCATTATCAATTTTTTGTATTTTCGACTCACTTTCATCAATTATTTGATGAATTATTTCATTTTTGATATCCAAACCTCGAAGAATATTTTCGAAATCCAATAGCTCCTCTTGAGATAACCCCCCATTTCTATTTAGAGCTGCATTCCATTGATTTAAAAAACTTTCTGGAATTCCTTCAGACCAATGATGCCGCCGCAAATAATTATAGAGATCATTCGGCACGAAAAATTGGTGAAGATCTAAATTACTATTGTTTATCTCTTGTTGGCGATATTCATCAAGCTCATGAAGAAATACCCGAAAAATATGTTTATTCTGATTCTTAATAATTTCAAAATCATCAGAAAAATCAAGTGCGCGAGTTGTCATGCCGGTAAACTTAGGAATTGAATCTTCTCTCTTTTGGCTGATATTTTCATACTCTCGGCTCTCTGTTGCGACAGTGTCTTTTTGATCTTCATTCTCAATTTCATTGTCGTCTGGAAGGATAATATCATAATAATTTTCTGTGAATTCGATGATACGCTCTTGCTCTGCTTTGGTATAGGAGCTCGTAAGTCTATCTATATCGAACATATCGATATTATTCATCAAATTAGTATAGATCTTGGTGGCGGTATTCTTGATTTCTTGAAGTTCATCTCGGATCATCTCATAGGTCTTAGCGAGGCTGAGAATCATTTTCTCTATTTTCAAATCAGGTAGAGTAAACTCGTAATTGAGAAATTTCGTGGCCTTCTTATTGTAAAAGATAAAGCTTTCGTGGGCAAGATCAATGAGATCAGAACAGTTTTGGTTGACATTTAGGATTATGTGAGCATTTTCAAGATCCAACAGCTGCTTTGCTTTCTCTTTATCGAGGTTGTAGATGAGATGGTAATTCGGCGTTTGGGAATAGGATTCTGCGTCGCTTCTTACCATTTCGCGGATGTTATAGAGTGCGGTGGCCTCGAGGTCAATGAGGTTATAGCCAACCGTGAACGCCTCCAGCGCCCTAAGATGCTTTAGGTCCACATGCGGAAATATAACGACATTCTTCTGCTTAAAAAAGATCAAGTGCAAGAACTCAGGTGTGAGAAAATCGTATTCGGTGTCCATACCCGTAAAAGATGATATGGATTTAAAAAGAAAAAATTTTTAAATTTAAGTTTGAGATTTTCCCGATATTTTAAACTTAACGCTTATGAAAGCCCATACTATTATATTTCAGAAAAATCGCATTTATGAAATTAGGATAAGAGTGTTCATATGGAAATTAAGGTTGAGGAAGCCCTTAGCAAGGGAAAGGAATTAAAGGAAGAATTTGAAATACAACCATCAGTAGATTGGTGGATGAACTGCATTCGCGATAAAAAGGTTATCCAAACGCTAACTGATACTAGAGGGATCGTAGATCAGAATAGGCTAAATGAAGAATTGAGTAAGATAGGGATTCGGCAAGACCAGGAATTACAAAAAAAGGTTCCTTGTTCAGATTAATCTTTTCGAATCATAAAATCTAGTTTTAGTTCTTATTTTAATTCTTTTTCAAAACCCTACTTTAAGAATTGTGGTATGGTAATGAGATCATTAAAGACTCTTAAAAAAAATGCCCTAAAACGAAATATTAACTCACTATGGAAATGATATCAGTTCTAATTATAAAATTCGAAATAAAAAGAAAAATGACTAAGAAAAATTAAACACATTGAAGAGAACTTGCCCTAATAGGTCTCGAAAGGTTTCGGCTACGTTTTTTCCTGTGAGTGCGATGACGGGATACACAACTAAGGTTCCATCAGCGTATGCCTCTTCGCTTGGGAGTCCCAATTGTCGCTTGAACTCGTCGATGGTTATTTTTTCTTCTATATCACGTTTATTTAGTTGAATGATATAGGGAATTCGCCGAGGGCTGGCAAAACTGAGCAGCTCCCGAAAACTCCGTTTATTCTGCTCTAATAATTCTGGCTGTGAATCTGCGACAAACATAATTCCATCGGCACCTTCTAACACATATTCCCGCGTGGAGAGAAACCTCTCTTGCCCCGTGCAAGTGACCACATGGACGATGATAGAATAGTTTTTTTTATTGATACTGGCATCGAATGAGAGGAACATTGAATCTTGCCATAAAGTTCTACCGTCGTTTGTTTCGATAGAATATCCGCGGGTGATACGTCTGCTGTCAAATTTTTCCTTCAGACGTAGAAAGTTGGTGGTCTTACCAGACTCTCCAGGACCCCAATAAACGATCTTGAGTTGGATGATATTGCCGAGAATTACACCGCCTACGTTTCGTTGAATATCGCTAACTTGATCATCCTCTATCTCATTTTTTAGCATTTTTGAAAGTTTCACCTCCTTACTCAATAGAGCTGATTTTATTCCCAAATATCTCACTTTTCAAGGTTTTAATATGTTCTTTCAATTCTCTTTCGTTCATCTTGAGGGTGTTCTTGATGGAGCCCGAGCTTTCGATTTGCGTCTTTATCTTCATTGCAAATCGTTCCATCTGGAGCACCGCCACACCTATATTGACCTGATTGTCGCTAAGCAATATTATGAGAATTTCACGCTTTTCTTGTGGATTTAGCTGGACATTGGTGATGGATTTGACAAACAATCGCAGGTTATTATAAATGATGGAGGCCCGATCCAAGTAGTCTGCGTCGAAAAAATCTTGACCTTGCCGTGCAACTCCGTAGAGGGCGGCTCCAATGGAGGAGAGATCCCAATAATTCAAACTCCGATCGAATCGTGAATCCACCGCGATAATCTTTGCGTCTTGATCGACTGCGATGAGTCCGTAGATATAACCTTTTCGCGTTAATGTACCGTAAGAGCTCCTAATCTCGTCAAGAATGCCGCTAATGCTGTTCTTATATAATACTTTGGGTATGCTTATAGTCATATATGTAAGTTTTCCATTTTCAGTTTAATTACGACAAAAAGATAATAGGAGTATATAAAGGAAAAAAATTCTACATCGCTTAATTAACTCCTTAATCATTAATCGTGTTAAAAATGAATTTATTAACAATAATATTGACTCTTTCAGATTATTACTCTTAAATAAATCGATTATTTTATTGGGAAAAATCGGTGTTGATAAAAGGTCCTAAAAAAATGTGAAGATCCAATCGAAATAGCTTTATTTTTCGTTTTACTATTATAATCCAGAGCTTTGCAGATAGATCGTAGAATTTTATTCCCTCCCAGGTGTGATGTTGAAAACTGAAATATTAAGAGTCGATCCTGCAAGTATCGACCTGAATAAAATACAAAAGGCAGCAAAAATATTACGAGATGGTGGATTAGTTGCCTTCCCAACTGAAACCGTATATGGGCTTGGAGCCAATGCGTTAAATCCACGTGCGGTGGGAAAGATCTTTAAAGTGAAAGGAAGGCCTCCCGATAATCCTTTGATAATACATATCGGGGGTAAATCAGAATTGGAAAGGCTGGCAACAAACATACCTCAACAGGTAGAGTTGCTAATTGAAAATTTTTGGCCGGGTCCTCTAACCATAGTATTACAAAAAGCCCCCATAGTATCGCAGATTGTCAATTCGGGACTCGAGACGGTGGCCATTCGTATGCCCTCGAATAAAATCGCGCTTTCCTTAATCAAGGAATCTCAAATTCCCATTGCTGCTCCCTCTGCTAATATATCAACAAGGCCAAGTCCAACTTGTGCGGAACATGTCATAAATGATTTAAAGGGAAGGATCGATGCTATTATTGACGGTGGTGAGACAAATATTGGTGTTGAATCGACCGTTATTGATTTGACTACAACCCCGATAACTTTATTAAGACCAGGGGGGGTAACGTTCGAGGATTTACAAAAGATTTTAGGAAAAAATAATATAGAAAAATTGAAATATAACCCACAAGAAAAAATTGGAGCTGTTAAATCTCCTGGAATGAAATACAGACATTATTCACCCAAAGCAGATGTTTTCTTAGTCGAGGGCAGGTCTCATAAGATAAAATTGAAGGTCCAAGAAATCGCAACCAATTACAAGAAAGAAGGCTATAAGGTCGGTATCATCACGATTAACCAAAAGCGTCAATATCAAGCAGATATCGTTGAATTTATAGGAAGCGATTTTAAGACTATAGCGAAAAACATCTTCAAGACATTTCGGAAATTCGATGATAAAGATATAGATATAATTGTCATAGAGGGCGTAAAAGAAAAAAAGCTGGGATTAGCGATTATGAATCGATTGAGAAAAGCCGCGAGAGAAATAATTCAGGTATAGGTAAACCCGTTGTATCTATTCCTTATTAATGAATTCTTACCGATTGAGGCGCTAAAATTTTCTAAATAATCTCTAAGATAGATTTTTTGGTAAAATGGATCTCTTTCATCTTTTCAAATTCATTTTCATCTACAAAGACATTAATGAGCTTCACACCCATTCCATTTTCGATAATCCTGAGTATATCTATTGCTTGCATCCCCCACACAGCTACATTAATGGAACTGGTCTCATCTGATAATAAAAATTTCAGTAAAAAAGATCTTTCTCCATTTTCCTTTTTAAACTCTTTGAGCTCCACTATCTTGATGACACCAGAAATCGATTTTACAAATCCACTTGTGTTATATAAATCCTCTATTTTCATTTCTGGAAGATTTTTATCTAAGGATTCTCCTCCTGTGTTTACACTCTTGATTTCAATCTCATCTAAGCTTTTTTTAGTCTTGAGGGGAATATCTTCGGGTTCTATTTGTACTTTACCTTGTTTAGATAAATGGACTTCCAAACGCTCCTTTAACCCTTTTTTACAATATCCGTTGATTACTCTCAGAATCGTACCTATGGTGAAAAATTCGGTTTGCATTATCTTAGTATGATCATCCCATAATACAATCTTGGTAGTATCCCAAGAATCAGTGAGTAAGAATGACCCGCCGATTCCAGGCGTCCCATCTTTACGGATGAACTTTCTAATGGGGAAAATGCGGTTAATTTTACCGAGTAGGACAATGTTCGAAAGACCTTCTCTAAGGTCAGAGATACGGATAGTAAACTCATTATAGTCGATTGCTTGTTGAATCTCTTCATAAAGCTCGGGGTCGATATCTTGAGAGTGGATTTCAATTCCATGTTCTTTGGCGATCAGAAAGAGCGCACCTTGCGTAGTAATAAAACCCCGAAATTCGCGTTCTTTCCGCTTAATTTCCTCTTTTAAATCCTCTTCGGATAGCCCTGCCTCAGTGAGCTTCTGTAATACTTCTTGTGTATCACTCATTAATAGAAAGCACCCCTTTTTCGATTAGTCGCTTTCTAATACCGTAAAATGCATAAGCAGATGAATTCACCAGCATTCTGATATTTTGAATTCTTAATCGATCTTGATGCTCAGAGTCATTTAAATCTGTTATGTAAATCACAATCGCCAATTGAGTGGAAATCTGAGGCCAAAAGTGCTCCATTCTAAGAAATTTATGAAATATATTGAGATTTATACGGGCACGTCGGTAGTCAAACACAGGCGCAATTCGATGAATTTTATGCAAATAAATTCGAACTTTCGCAAACACACGTTCCTTTCTATGATTCCATTTGATATTACAATACTTCCAGAATTTGCGAAAGTTTTGGAGCTCCTGTAAAAATTCTTCAATAATAATTTTCACGAGAAATTCTTGGATATAGGTTTCTTGCGAGATTTCTCGATAAATTTGACTGGAAAAGCCATTTATTAGTATTTTTTCACGAGAATCCTTTACGAAGCATAGGGTTTGAAAAACATACCTTAAAACTTTTTGTTTCACGAAATTGTAATAAAGTGAATATTTTAGTTCATCTTGGCTCTTTTGCTTAATTGCAATATTAAATACTTTTGTCATGGCTATTTTCATTTCGCAATTAATATTTGAAGAGATGATACAGTAAAAGTATTTAAACAAAAAGTTTTCGAAACAATAATTTCTAGAAATGGACTATGTAAATTTTATATATAAAAATATCATTTTTCCACTTAATTTTGGAAAATTAATAATGTGAATTCTAACAATATAAGTGTCTTAGGTTATTATGGAAAGAAAAAAAATAATCCTTTATTGGGCAACTGGCAGCTTTTTGCTGATGGTTTTATTGAATTTCTCGATATTTTTTTGGGACTTCTTTGCGGGCTCTCTCACTCAATCATTTGGAGTGCTTGATCCATATTATGGACTTGCCATGTTCTATGTATATATGATCTCATTATTTACCAGCTTCATATCTGTGTATCTCATACTGAAAACGCAAATATTTGGGATTGGATTTCTCCTATGGACGCCTTATGCAATTATTGGATTTTTCGTTGAGGGCTATTTCGAGTTGATCTTAAATGATGCTCTAATTAGCATTTGGTCTGTTGTCGGATATTGTGTATTTGGATTACTTACTGGGCTCTCTGCGGATGTATCCTTTAAAATATTAGATAAGAAAACAAGATTAAGAAAGGAATATGTGTCTTCCTTAACAGGGATGGTTCAATCAATAGTCTATTTTGGGCTCATTATCATAGCGCTGGCATTTTTTTATAAGCAAGGATGGAGTGCTGGTTCTTTTTCCGATTCTGGAACTTTTCTTGGAAATGCATATTTCGGATTACCTTGGATGATTATTCACGCATTCATAGGAGGTTTTTTGGCTCATTCAATTTATCAAAACCAAAAGAAATAGCCAAGATCTCTGTTATAAAATCATATCGAGAGTTTTTTGAACGCTTTTCGGTCGGTTTAAATCATATTGGAAATATTGGAGACACTCATAGAATTTATCATTGAGTTGATTAGTATGTTTCTCTACCCGTTCTCGATTAAGATGATGATCTTTACATAAAAGTCTCAATATCCTAGATTTATCAGGGGGGTTCCAATATAGGTGATCGAATGAATCTAACACTTGGGGTAATAAAAATAATTTGCGAAACTCATTAATCAACTCGTGATCTAATCCTGAAAAATCATAATCATACTTTTGAGCAGATATTATATTCTCAATTCTTTTATATCTCTTTACAAACTTAAGGGCGGTTTTCGGGCCAATTCCTTTTATTCCCTCATAATAATCAGTCTCAAGCATCAAGGCTAGCTCTACCAATTGGAATTGATCAATTTCCAACTCTTCTAAGGTTTGTTGAAGATCTACCAGTAATGGATCGATACGATTATAGGTCCATCTCCCATGTACCTTTCTACGGCGTGATTTAGAAAGGTTTTGTATTAAAGAAGGACATCCAAATAATAAAGAATCGAAATCTTGGGAATTTGAGAACTGAGCGATCCCTTTTTTGACCAAATGGGCACATTGTGATTCCGCAGACGCGGGTGATTCGACAACGGGCACTCCGAGGGCATGAAGTAGGTCTTTTGATTCTTTCATTAGGTTGGGCCAAAAATATTCTTTCGAAAGGGCGATCTGTCTTGCAAGCTCCTTATTACCGCTGTTGATGGCGTTTTTATAGCGTTTTTGGGCAAATCGGAAATCATTTAACTGATTCTTGGTGATCCTCCGCTTAAGTGGGTGTACACGTCCATCAAAACAAAAAACTGGCAATATATCTTTGGAATAATAAAATTTTATCCTATATAGAAGCCCATACAAGTGTGAGATAACACGCTGTGTACGATCCATAATGAGATCGGTGCTAGAGTTGAAGGAAGGGTTTTTATGACTGAAATTGAGGAGTCCCATTATGATATTGGGAGCATCGACTGCGATGATCTTCCCGTTTAACTCTTCAAAGGTCAGTTTTCTCCGGCTAATGATAGGATCTAATTTGACACCCATAGCAAACTTATGAAGTATCTAATTATAAAGAAAAAAAAGATGGAAATTCAGAAAAATCTAGTTATTTCAGGAATTGGATTGTGTTTTCTAAAGCTTTTAGTTTAGCATATTTTTACTGTTTCCTAATCAATAATCCTACTAATACCATTGGAATTGCCAAAAAGACAAACATAAACGCATGAATTATAGTGTTTCCAGTTATATTTCCAATTACACTCATTGTAGGGCTTAGGATACCAATCAATTGTGCAATTAATAATCTATTTAACTTCGTTTTCATCTTCACTTCTGAAACATCAAATTCTTTAATTACACTGAAAAGGGTAATTGAATTATATATCATCAAAGCAAAACTCCACACGCCTGTGGCAAGCAATGATACTAAGCTCTTATCTGCTTCAATAGTAGGATACAGCTGATAAACATTGTAAGGGAATATAAAAGTTATCACACATACCACAACACTTATGATGCTTAGAAATACGGTTATCGGTTTTTTTAAATAGATCTTGCTTTGAGCAAAAACCTGCATTGAAAGTACAAAGAAAAATACACCACTGACCACTATTACTAAGGAAGCTCTGATAAGAATCTCATTGATAAAGATTGAAATGGGAAATTCATAGAGAAACAGCACAAGACCATATAAACCAAACAAAAAAAAAGACACGACAAATAATTTATTTCCTATATATGTTAGATCCTTTCGAATAATCACGATTACAACATAGAATGCTGCTGTAAATGCTATAAGTTGTCCTATCATTGAAAAAATATCCATATTTTCATCACTGATTTTTGATTGTTAAGATCTTTTAAATTATACGAATAATTCTAAATTTTTAAAGTTTTACAAATACCAATAACATAAAATCTTTCGTTATTTCAAATATCTGTGTAAGTTTTGATTTTTTCCAATGTCTTCAATTTAAATCTTTAATAAATCTCTAAATTCAAACGGGTCTTTTTATTTAAATACACTCATTCGATAATAATATTAAATTAATTTTCCTTCGATCCTACTAACGCGATGTGATAAAATGGTTCATAAATATCCTTCAAACCTGAAAGCATTACGCCAAAAATGCGATAAAGTACCCACCTCCGAAATCACATTTTATAGGATGCTCAATGACCTTTCTGAAGAATGGTACATATGGCATTCGGTAGAATGGGCGGATGACCTTCGAAAGGAATCGGGCGAGGCAGACTTTATCGTTTTTCACCCACAAAAAGGATTTGCTATCATCGAGGTAAAAGGGGGCTTAATCAGCACACATGGCAGGAACTTCTATACCACCAATACCCTAACAAACGAAAAAGTTCTTCTTAAAAAGAGTCCATTCGAGCAAGCAAAGCGAACTATGTATTTTATTCGGAAATTTTATGTGGAGAAAGCAAAAAACGAGAAAAACAAAAAAGACTTACTAAAAAAGAATTCACATGGCTATGAATTTCCGCTCTCCTTCTCTTTTGGCGTATTTTTTCCAGATTCGAGGGTAAAAGACAATTCATATTCACTGTCATTTTCACATTCCTTCATTTTTGATAATTCAGATTTGGAAGAGCAAATGGATTGGAAGAAATTCGGTAAAATAGGACCTTCTCCATTAGAAGATTTCCTCACTACTCTTTTGGATAAGTATCAAGATAAGCGAGCGGATAAACCAAAAGTAGCCAATTATTTCAAAAATCTCATAACTCCTAAACTTAATACCTACATCACCCGTAAACATTATATCACTGAGCGCTCGAGGGAGTTAGAACGCGTGAATAATTATCAAGATTATCTCATCGATGCACTTTCACAAAAACGAAAATGTCTATTCCAAGGCAGTGCGGGTTCGGGAAAAACGTTTATTGCTATGAAAAAAACACTCGAAAATTATCGAAAGGGATTAAAGACATTAGTTCTATGCTATAATCGTGAACTGCGAGATTCGATTGAGCAATATTTCTCTTCTCAGCTTAAATCTTCATATGATAAGTTCCAAGCCCAGATCACAGTGAATACCCTTCATCAATTTTGTTTTAACTTTGGAGGAAACCTATTGGGGGGAGATGAAAAACAACGATTTTTCAAATTGATTCGTAATTTCCAGCTCAAAAAAGCATGCGATATTCTTTCTCACCACCAGAATAACTTCCATAAAAAAATTCCAGAAGACCAAAAATATGATGCGATTCTAATAGATGAGGCCCAAGATATTGAAACAGCTTTTTACTCCTACTTTCGCTATTTTCTCCAGGACGAAACACGAGGTCTTTTTTACCTTTTTTTTGACACCTCACAAGACATTTACGGAGATAAATTCGATAATTTTCCTTTTGGATTAGATCCACATCGAGACCTTATAATATTAAACCAAAATTTACGCAATACCGTCGAGATTGCCAAATGGATCCAAAAAGAAACGAATTTAGGACAATATGAAAAGTTTTCGGGAATAAATGGGTTTAAGATTGGAATTTCTCACTATGACTCGGGCGAGCGAGCCTTAAAAACAGCGATCGCCGTAATAAACGAGCATTATTATCGACATGGTATCTCACCCGATCAAGTATTAATACTCTCTACTAATAGTCTCGATAAAGTCCTTCCCAAAGCATATTCTCAGCTAAATTCCCACTATTATCAATATAATTTTAAGTATACTGATACGGATAAGGGTTTCTTCATTCTTGAGCCGTATCGTTTTGCTATACTCGACCAATTAAAAGCGGCATTGCACATGAACGGCGATCCCTATGCACTCTTCAAAACAATTCATAGTTTTAAAGGACTGGAACGAGACATCGTGTTTTTATTGGTCAATAAAAGTTCTCCCGAGTTGGAGTCATTGCTCTATGTGGGCGCGTCACGGGCTAAATTCAAACTCCACGTGTTTTATTATTGAGATAGATTATTATTGAGGATTTAAAAAATACACTTTAGTGGTAGGGCGAGAATTTAAATTATTTTGTTGTCATTTAATATACAGATCACGCCAAAATTATGACAAAATTATGCCAATAAAAGTCCCCAAGTTGTTTTGCCCACACTGTCATTCTGCGAATGTAGTTGATTTTAAAAATCTTATTTTTTGTCGGGACTGCAAGCATAAATTTAACAAGAAAAAGTATAAGAAATTTGGACCGGATAGGATGATGTGTCCTGAGTGTTATTCGTTGGAAGTTGTAGATTTGGGTACCGAATTTTATTGTAAGGAGTGTAAAGTCAAATATGAGAAAAAAAAATATTTTCCGTTTTATCGTCGGAGATATTATTTTTGTCCATGGTGTGAGAAGAAAGACATTGTAGACGATGGTGATAGAATATATTGCGAAAACTGTCAAGCATGGTTTTCGAAATGGTCGATCCGTACAATGCAGAACGGACAAGGTAGAGAGGTATGGAAAGAAAAAGCAGGATTGGGGTTTATGTCTACCGTGGATCCCGATAAGAGTGGTTATGATGAATTATAAAATTCGTTTTTAAAAGAATTTCTAATCTTCTCTTTATATTTAGAACAGTACAAGTGAAAATCTAACAGTTAGAATTTTTAGTGACTTCAGAATTATTTTTTCTTTAAAAGAAAATAGAACTTCTGGATGATAATAACATTTTACTCATTATAAGGTGATGAAAATAGTACAAGACTATGTAATTTATGAGCGCCCAGGACAGAGTAAACGGTACGCAAAAATCGTATTCATGGGGATTCTCGTTTTTCTGGCAATCTATTTCCCGTTCTTCGGTTATAACCTACGATATCAACTCGGGGAGATGCTTCGAAGGCTGTTTGATTTTATCGGCTTTGTATGCCTCGGAATGGGTGCTATCAATATCGCGGTGGGAGCAATAGGTGTATTTCGAGGGCGGACTGGCGGTGCCTTTTCTCTGGTGATTGGTGCACTTTTGCTCTGGATCGGTTGTTGGCTCACGGGAATCGTGATCAATATTTTTGGGTTTGATTTCGGCGGTTCCACTGTATCAAATCCGGGCTATCACTAAATATTCATTCTTTTCTTTTTCTCAAAATCTTCAAGAATTCCTAAATAGTTATGAGAATATGTCGCAATATCTATGAGAAAATAGTAGAGAAAAAGGAAGAGAGGTTATATCCCTATTCGGAAATATCGGAGGCCCGTTTGGAAACCGCAGACTGCGAGCAGGACAATGGAGATGCCTAGCACGAAGTACATCGAATGTCGTTTAAATCTCGGTAAGGTAAGCATCCCCAGAATACCGATAACAAGCCCGAGTAAACCGGCAATTGAGCCGAGGGCAATCAAAAACTCGATCCCCTCACCGATCGCATCGAAATAGCCGTCTAATATCATAGTGAAATAACAAAAAAATAGAACTATTTAAACAAAAAATATGATCCATGAATCTTTTATATAGGATCTTAATTAATACACCATTATGCCGTTGTGCAAGCGTTGCGAGAAAAACATTTCTCAGAGAGAAAGCGACGAGCTATTTGGGTATTGTAGGGGTGTCTGCCCAAATCATCTCAAAGCATAAAAATCTGGTACTGAATCGTGCACATAGTGTAAACACAAGGCCTTCTTTTATCCAAATTATTTCAAAATATTGTATTTATATCTTAATTTTTACACACATAACCGCAATCATAAGCTCTTTGATAATTTTGATGTTGTAAACAAGCTATTTTCACTCTTTTTTCTTTAAATATAGACGACATATGTTCATTGCAAAACAACTAGTTGTGAAAAATATACTATGCGAGAAATTGAAGAAATCGGTATCTGTCCGAATTGCGACTGCTCGCTTACCATCTACAAGACTTCGAATTATAAGCGGTTTGTTAAATGCGAGATCTGTGGACATTCCTACCCGTTGCCGAAGCGCGGGAGTATCAATAATTCCGCTCTGGTGTGTCCGGCGAGGGGATATCCGCTTCTTATCATCCAGAAGGGAGACAATCGGGCATATTTTTGGACCGACCGACCGTGTTTTGATTGCGTGAATGCGGGAAAATGTGAACCTATTAAACAATTAGAAGAGGAATTTACCGAACTCGGGGTGTATGGTTATGAAAAGGTCGAACAGAAGATATGATCATAGACAAAATTTAGCAAGCTTCATTTTTCTTTTCTTTTTACTCTTTAGTGGTATCTATATTAGTTTTATTACAACTTTTCGAAATGAATGTACTTTATTCCCTGAAACTCCTTCCATTAAACCCACTTTTTTTCCGGATGATGACTTACTTATCGATAAAGTCTATACTTTTCATTCAGGTCAATTGGTAATCAGTCTTTCCAACCTCTCCTTTGATGCGAAATATGTCTATAATATCAGATTGGCCCAAGTGACTGAAAATGAGGGGTGCGAGATGCGGGTAGATCTATTTGACCCCAACGGAGATGAGTATAATATTTTTCGTTCTGAAGAGCAGATGTCCTATGAAGAATATTATGAGATTCCCTTCGGGGCGGCACTTTCGGGGGACTATATTATAAACTTTACTAAACTCGCAGGTCCAAATGTCAATATTCACATCACTATTTCCAAAGGGGATTTATGCTATCGCGAATTTGTCTCGGGCGATACAAACCTAGTTTATGAGGTAAAAAAACTGGAATATATCTCCTACGGAAAAAATTACAAGCCGTATTATATGTTAAGAGAACAATGGCGCTATAATATATATCTGTGCCGTGTCTCTCCGATAAGCGTGAATTATTCCAATGAGATCACGCTGGATCATAATATTATAGATCCCTCCGATGAGGACGTATCCTTTCCGATATATCATAATAAATCGTTGGGAAATGTATGGGAGCCGTTGGAATATTCCTTCGGTACCGCACTGGCAGGGGAGTATCTATTCAATCTGACATTTTATATGGATCCTGCATTTATCAACGTGATGATCCTGATTACTGATGGGGGAGAGCTCGCCACTGGAGATGGGGGTGAGCCTACCAACCAAACTGCACCGGACCCAGGATTATTTGCGAGCATCCCGTTTGAAGCGCAAGTCGGGATAGGTATAGGGATTGGGGCGCTCACGATTCTCGGATTAGTCATCTTGTTCTATACCAAGCGGCAGAGTAATATATAATATTAATATAATTTTCTTTACAATACTCTTTTCTAATTACAATTTATGCTTTTAAAACAGAAGACAAACAAGGCTATTTTTCTTTTCCGTCAAAAAATTCTTTTAAGAAAAAAGAGATGAAAGATGGGGAATACTTATTTAGGCCGTAGGATTGAGCTCCTCTACTCTTCTCCTTACCGAGTCGATGATAAACTCTGAATGCGAGCGATACCCTAATTCCTTTCGGGCGTTGATAAGCCGTTTGATCGAGTCTATCAAATTTTCGGGGAGTCGGACGCTGCGATATTGGATTTTTGTCATATAATATCTCCTTTATTTTGATACGGATATGTTTCTTATTGAATGAATTATGAATATATACAATATACTAATCTTGTTATGGTGATGCCTCAATAACCAGAAAATCATAAAAAAGAAAAAATGAATTATATTTGTTCGGCATACTTCTGCCATTCTTCTACCATGGATTTAGATACGCCACTGATCTTGTTCGCTAATTCCTCGGGGTCTTCATCCAACAAATCATCAATAGTCTCAATGCCTTCCGCCTTAAGATTATCTAAAGTGCCCTTGCCGATCCCCTTGATGTCGGTAAGCGAATGGTTCTTCTCAATTTCCTTCTCATCTTCATCTTCACCGTCGTCGGCCTCATAGAGTTCTTCAAGTTCAAAGTCTAAGCCTTTAGACTTGGGAAGGTCGATTTCTTCGGTATCGGCGACGCCCGCATTAGTGATGAAAAATTCGCACTCTTCGGGTGGAAGATCTGGTGCATCCACGATCACCGCACGGCGTTTCAAGGAACTATTTGCTGAAAAGCCTTTGGTCTTAAACATTACTCGAAAATGGCAGCCGTGCGCGACGATATTCCCACCGATCGCATCATCAGCCGAAAACATTCCTTTCATCTGCGTTGCGACTTGGTTAGTTAGCAAAACCGCCGCGTTATAGGTTTCTGCGATGCGTGAGAGGGCATGAATCATATTATTTAAGACGCATTGACGAGATGCGAGCATTCCAATCCCGACATATTCTGCCCTCAAAAGTGCCATCAAGCTGTCTAAAACGATTAAACGCACGTGCCTGGTCTCGCATAAGCTCTCAGCCTTCAAAATCATCTGGTCCTGATGATCGGAACTGAAAATCCGGGCGTGAAAAATTTTGGCGAGCACTTCTTCGGGATCTAATCCGAACCGTAAGGCGATCCGTTTGACCTTGCTGCGGGAAAAAGTGTTTTCGGTGTCGATATAGGCGACAGAGCCTTCAAGTCCGCCTTTTTCTTTCGGAAGCTGGATGGTAACTGCGATTGTATGGGCTAAGTTGGTTTTTCCCGATTTGAATGGACCATACACTTCGGTTATTTTGCCCGTTTGCATTCCTCCTCCTAATATTCTATCCAACTCGGAAGAGCCAGTAGTAAACATCTCAATATTCTCATCGATTTCTACAGCAGGTATAAATTCTGTCATCCCTAAGGTGTTACGGGCGTTCCAGATGAGCTTCTTGGCGGTTTTATCTCCAAGTCCTTTGATATCTGCCACAGATTTCTGAGACGACATCGCAAGCATTTCGGCTGTCGAGATGCCGCTTTCCCGTAAAAGTTTAATATGGCGTGAGTTGATTCCTTTGATCTGGCTTAAATCTGATATTGTCTATCTCACCTCATCTAATATTATTTTAGTAGGAGAAGGACTTATGAATATATAAAGAAAAAACCGTATGAAAAGATTGAAATTAAGATACGATAAACAAAATTCTTATAAGAAAGGAGGAAAGTGATCCAAAAGAGGATCCATCAGAAGAAAAAAAGTAGGGATATTTCTCTTAACCAAGGGATATTATGTTAAGGGTTTTTTTCAACCTTGAGTACTCTTTTATGATCACTTATTTTTCATAGTATCTCATTATTTTTAAAGGAAAAAAAGGTATGTATAGAAAAAAGAAAAAAGAAAGGGGAAAAAAGCCTATTTAATGAGCTTTTCTAAATAGTCCAAATATTCTTGTGGTCTTATTCCATGAATTAAGGCCGTATGCATTATCCGAATATTAATAATTTCAACCATGTTGCCCTGCTTAGCATCGATTTGATCTATATGGGAAATCAGAGTATTAAATGAGAAATTTTCTTTTGGTTTTTTTCCAAAATACCCTCCATAAGCAAGAAACATGTTAAGCATCATCTCTAGATCATCTTCGGAAAAATGAGCCCTACATATAGAGCACGCTGGAATTAGTAAAAATTGAGATTGATATGCATGCGCGGGATCTCTGATAGGGTTGCGACAAATCCCACATACTACATTGGATTCCGATTTCGGTGATTTTGAAACGGTTTTCATAATCTCTATTCAACCTATTGATATTTAAAGAAAAATTGATATTGAGAATAAATAAGGGAAGAAGATATATTGTTTTATATCTCTCTAACATCGATTATATTTGGATGGAAATTCCTTTTTGACGCAGAGTATATTCAAATGATTTGGACGAATATTCGGTGTGAAAATGAATGTAATGCCTTCGAGAAAACAGATCTTTTTTTAATTCAATGTCAAGCGAATTGATCCGTTCGAAGAGTTGATGATTAAACATCACGGTTTTATCTTGGTCGGGATCATAGCTAACTTCATGGATAAGGATAAACGTGATACGTGATTCCTCGCAAAAGAAGGTAAGTGGTACGATTACCGAATCGAAAAAGTCGTCTAATATGGCAACTTTATCACCGATGTCAGAAAACTGACTAAGTTCATAACGTAAATGATGGGAAATATTATCAATAACAAGAACTCGGGTGTTGGGTGGGACGCCTCGCTGGAAGGTAGTGAGATTGGCGAGAAGTGAATTTAGCTGGTAATAATCGCTTGTCGGTTTTTTCGGTATAATGAAAATATGATGAAGTAGGTGATTCAATAGGAATTGATCATTAGAAAAGAGTGTTTTTAAGCGTTTGCTGGGAAAAGATTCGCTGGCTTGGATCCATACGCTTGATATATCGCCAGGCTCGGGATAGGAAAGTAAATTATTGACTAATTGAAGAGCAAATGTAGTTTTTCCCGTACCCGCTTCTCCAAAGATATTGATAAAATTGAACCTATCGAGTAGGTTCTTAAGTGCAATCCTATTGTGAGCACTCATCTTATTCAACCTCAAATTTGAGTAATTGCAAGACTTCTTGCTTGGTTTTCTCGATCGATTCCTGATAACTTAATTCCTCAGATTGTAAAAACTGGTGTTTATTACTACTTTCTTCTTGAAAGAGTGGAGAATTTTGGGATTGCAGCATGAGCATTGTAAGGTATATATTCATCAAAGAATTATCTGGGGCAGTTCCTTTTCCAAAGGCGAATAATCCAGAGCGTCCCGAGATTTGTCCTTTCTTTTTTTTTCGAAACAAGACAAAAGCCCCGATTCCAATACCCAAGACGATGAGTGCGATCATCGGGTCCCGACTGAAGAACATCAGAAAAACCAAAATTAAACCCATATACAACATCGCTTTCATTTTTTACCACTGTCCCCTCTCAATTTGTTCTTTTTTCTTATTTTTGGGTCGGTGTCTCACTCTATATTGCGAAACTGCGCTTAATGTATTTTGCCTCTTACTATAATGCGAATAAATATATTCTCCGAGAAACTTAATCCCGAGAAACAGATATTTTAATGCATAGTATCCGATCCCGATGAATACATAAAACATAAAACTATAGTAATAAGGGATCGGAATGGTGGATGTCGTAAAAAAAATAATTACTGTTGAAAGTGCGACAAGCCCTATCTGATAAAGAGAATAAAGAGGGTCCTTATTGAATATTTTTCCTATTATCCAAAGATCTTGACGCGAAGGTGATACGCCGATCCCGAGGGAGATGAAACTGACAAGCGCGACCATCCGCCAGAGATCGGGAGTTATGGGTGAAAAAAAGACGACAACGCACCAATAGAGTAAGTAGCTGATGATTAACAACGGTGCGAGGGAGGTCAGGAAAGCTTGCATAAAACTCATCCTCTCCCCATCTTTCAGACGCACATGCCCCGCTTGTCTGCGATAGCTTACGCTGATTCCGTCAGGGTGAGCTCCTGTGACGATACACATGACAAAATGGCTGAGTTCATGGACAGCGATCCCGAACACTCCGCAAACTTTCAACGCCACCCTGAGAGTATCGTGTTTGGAAGATATCAAAACAGAGAATATAAAGCGAAAGACAAATAATATGGCAATGCCCATCGCAAATACAATTAAGTCTTCAAACATGGTGACTCAACATCGGGGAACTTTATAAATAAAAAAATAGAATTTTTACAGAAATGTCAATTTTCTGTACGAAAGGTTGTTATTAAGTATGTTAAATGGTTATTACTAAGATCTATATATTTGCCTACTTTTTATTATAATTAGTGGAAAAAATTACCCTAAGTTTTTAAATCTTATAATTAATCCAATCCGTTCTCAACTCAATTTTAAAGGGGGGTGATTTTGATCAAGTGATCTGCATATTTTGTTTTCATTTTTTTTCGATGAAAGAATTTTAGAGAGATCATTGAGAGGTGAAAATTGTTCACATACCTCCCAAAACCATATAAAAACCTATGAAAAATATTTACGAACCGATACCTTTAAAAGGCAAACTGGGTCTCTTTACTATCTTAGAAAAAATTTGAAATAGTGATTGAAAAAAACTTTACAAAGTGATTTGAAAAATGGCATCACAAAATTGTCCGCAAAATCTTACGGTCGGCGATCTGGAGCTGGCCTGCGATCTCTGTCAATCTGATGAGATCGTTGAGACCGAGCAAGGCTATGTCTGCTCTGCGTGCGGGGTGGTCTTAGAGGTCACTAAACTCGAGTACCACCGCCCTTATGAAGAGACACGCGTTCAGCACGCGGTTTTAGGCACCACACAAATAGGACATACTCACGAGCGGTCTCGCACGAAACATTCCAGAAAATATCATAAATTACATAAAATTAGCAAATCAGTCACCTCTAATTCACAGGTTGATACGAGCGCTCGCGTGATAATTAGGCGGTTGGTAGAAAAACTTGACCTACCGTATAGCCTAAGAGAGTCTCTCTTCACGAAATATAAACAAGCACGCTCCGAATTCGAGCCT
>WJIN01000237.1 GCA_014730295.1 Promethearchaeota archaeon
ATATAGCATTATATATTTCACATGATTCACCTAAATATGCAGAGATTCTCATTTCCCAGATTTATGAGATGGTGGATCATTTAAAACAATTTCCTAAAATTGGGAGAAAAGTTCCAGAATATAAGAACCCTAATTTGAGAGAAATCCTTTATAAAAATTACCGTATCATTTACTTGATAAAAAAGAAACATCTCGAAATTATTTCCGTTATTCATGGGAGTCGAAAACTAGATATTTAACTTTAAATAGGATTCCCCGATCACCATCCAATTCTCTGATATGAATCTAAACCCTAAGACAGAATTAAGAAACAATTTAGTCATGAAGAGAGATTTACTTCTGGCAATTAAATACCAATTAAGGGCTCAATTTCTAATCTCTTTTTATTTTTTTTTTCTTATATTTTTCTACTAATAATTTTAATTTATTAAATTGACAATGCAATCTCTTAAAAATTAAATCAATAAGTTTCAGTAATCTTAATTTGTTTTATTAACCATGAAAAATTATCATTTACTCCGAGTCCTGTTTTCACCGAGCTAGCCGCATATTTTAAGTTTAATCCCGATATTTTTGGACTAAATCGAGAGCTATATGAGTCAAGATCGAATGCTGGATTTAAGTCAACTTTATTAAATAATACTAGTATAGGAACTGTACGGAATAAAGACTCGGAGTATTTTTCACTAAGAAATGTCATCCAATAATCGAATTCCTCTACTGATTGATTAAGCTCCTCAACACTTTTTGATGCATCTATTACATATACAATTGCTTGAGGGAGTTTACCTTTCTCGATTGGATGATCTTCAAAAATTTCTTGTAAATGCTCTTCACAGCATATATCAAGTACCCGGAAATCAACTTGATCATATACTAGTTGGTACACTTGCGGAGTGAGAGTAGGACTAGATTGAGGGACGAAATCCCCATGAATAAGATAATCAACAATTGACGTTTTCCCGCTTCCTTTATCTCCCAAGATAAGCACTTCTGATAAACCTAGATTATAGGTAGCATGTAGTTTTGAAGCTTCGAAATACCCCTCTGTGAGAATTTTAATTACTTTTCCGAAAATAGCATAAGATTCCTTGTCCCCATGTGGTGTATTCACGGAAATCAGTTTTGTGAGGTTAGGAAGGCTCTGCAGATTTGATATGGTCTCCTGGACCACCGAACTAAAGAAATGGGTATTTTCATGCTCTTCAAAATATAACGTAAGCATAAACGTCTCTTTTAGTCCAGAATCCCATGCGGATTCAACTTTAAAGATATAAGAGAGATACGGACCCGAATGATATGCAATGGTCTCATCATCAGAGTTTTCATTTTGATACTTTTCATAGATCATATTAAGTTGATTTTGAATATCATCGGACATATTTTGATCTGGGAGAGAATAAAGAATAGCTATCGGTTTATTCGGTTTGGGATTCAACTGAGAAAATATCAGCTTCATAAGTAAAAAACCCTTTAGACCTCAATAAACTTTTATCTTATAAAATATGAATCATCACACAACCTTATAGAGGGGATTAATGCAGACATCATTACTGCTCTAAATAAGCTTAGGTTTAGATATATACGATTTGATCAATATGAACTAAAAGATACCCGTGAGGGTTTTTTAATAAATAAAGTAAATATTAAAATAGATTCGCTCTTCATATATTATCATAACAATAAGGGGTAAATAATATGGTATTAGACTGGAACTTTTATTTCAATCTCGTTTGCTCGATTGGAGGGATCGTGTTTTTTATATTAAGCCTAAATATTATCCGCAAAATAAAGCAACTTTTTCCGGGTGCAAAAATCATTAAGAAATGGATTCTTATCCAGATTCTCATAATTTTATTTCTATTTGGATATGTATCAAATATTATCTTCTTAGCGTTAGATATGACCGAAATCGTTGCACTTATGACGGCCATTGTCTATATCTTCGGTGCCTTATTTGTCTTTTTCGTAGTCAACCTTAGCTACAAAACTTATAAATTAATTATTACAGAATCAGATTAGATTTATAATAGAGAGCAAAGCAAATGAAATCAATAGATGCATTATGGATTTTATCGAAGGACGGTATCCCAATAGCAGATTTTTGCAGAGATGATAAGATCAATAAATCATTATTATCTTCTGCCATCTCCGCGATACGGACATTTGCCAATACCATTTCTGGAAAGGAGCTCAAATCCTTTCAAACGGGTAATTCTCAATTCAGTTGCACGATGTGTCTGAATGATACCGCAATTTTGGTGTTGAAAGTCTCAAAAGAAACAAAGCATAAAGAAATTGAAAAAATGTGTAAGGTGCTCAAGAAAATATTTGAAGAATTGTATAATCCCGAAGATATTAAAGGATGGGATGGCGATCTTTCCTTTTTTGATAAATTCAAACAAAAACTAGATCTTTATTTTAGAGTGAGTAATTTGTAATTCCAAAAAGCCCAAGAATCATTATTAATTATTCCCAAGTAGAATTATAATTCAATATGATAATTTTCGATTCAATATGGTAACTAAGACTCTCACATACGAAGATGGGAAAATCTTAGAATGGAAATGGGCATCAGACCACGAATTAATTCCAAGTCCATTTTTCACTTCTATTTTTTTTGTGGATGGTATATTAATTGACGCAGGTCCACCAGCTGGTGTGAATGATTTCAAAAAATTTATCCATTCCTTACTAAAAGATATAAATATAAAATTATGCGTAATAACTCATACTCACGAAGATCACTCTGGGGGTGCGCATATGTTAAAACAAGAATTTAATATTCCCGTCTATGCTCCAAAGGCGGCAATTGAACCATTAAGAAAGGATGCTACTTATCCCCAATATCGTCAGATTACTTGGGGAGAAAAGCGTAAATCCGTTCAAGCTCAGGAACTTCCCGAAACCATCAGATCTATTTCTGAGACATACCAATTTGAAGTATTTCCAATGCCTGGACATGCAAGTGAGCAAATTACTCTAATTGAAAAAGATCAAGAATGGGTCTTTGCCGCGGATGCCATTCAACCTAAATATAAAATGCTCTTTGGAGCATCCAGTGATATTCAAGAAGATATGGAAATAATTTATAGCTCATTAAAAAAATTATATGAATATACCTCAGGAATGGATAATCTAAAGATTTTTCTTAGTGGACCCGGTGTTTATGAAGGCAGAGGCTTTATTAAAGAAAAAATAGAAGAGATTGAAGCCCTTCATAAGAGAGTTCATCGAGTTTATAAAGAAGAGTCTGAACAGCATGAAAAAGAAGAAAAAATCCTACGAAAAGTATTGAAAAGACTATTCAAACGAGAATCTGCCGTAGGAAGGCTCACGGATGGTGATTTATCTATTATGAATCTTATAAAATCTCTGCTTGAATGGCCATTGAATACTAGCTAATTCTAGAAAATATCGAAAACTTTATATTCCTCTATTTAATGCCTTTTATTCTATCCGTGTCAAAATTTTTCATAATCCATCTTATATTATAATAATATTCTTATACCTCCTAAATAGCTGAAAAATAACCCTTTTTATTAATCCCCTCTTAAAACTTTAAATTTGATCACAATCTATTTTTTACTTGTCTCACAAGAATAAATATAAACAAAAAATATGTAATGTGTTGTAAATGGCTGATGAGGCTAAATCTGAACCTCAAAATGTGAATGGAAAGACAAAAAGGATCCTTTTTCAAGCAATGGACTTAATCATGAAAAACTTGAAAGAAAATATGGAGCATTTGGATCTCAATTTTAAATATACCCAAAAATTCGTTAATATTGTCCATGATGGCTTAGTTAATAGCAGAAGGTTCTTTCTTCTCGCATCTGGGCGAAGTGCTTTTATCCTACAGTGTTTTGCTACGCGGCTTGTGCATTTAGGTGCCGAAGTATACATGGTTACGAATCTTGCGAGCATCCCCGCAATTAGGAAAAAAGATGTACTGATTGTCTTATCTGGATCCGGAACAACCAGCATAGTTGTAAGTCTTTTAAAAAATTATGTAAACACCATAAAACCACACGCGATAGTGTGTATAACAAGCCATCCAGAAACTATGATTGGACGAGTAGGTGATGTTACGATAAAGATTTTGGGGCGAACAAAACGGGAGCGAGATGAGACTAATCATGCTGCGCTCACACCAGAGGGAACTCAATTTGAGGCGGCTGCTTTTATGTATTTAGATGCGATTATCGCGGAATTAGCAATAAAATTGGGCAAAACTAACGAGGACCTTTTAAAGCAACACTCTAATAGCACATAAGGATTCACACTCATATTGTTATTCTAGATCCTATTATTCCTTTCTCTTTTTCTTTTTCAGTTCTTAAGAACTCAAACTTAGCCCATGTTCGGAATTTGAGGCCTTTCTTCTTTCTAAAAATTAATAAATTGAATATTTGTAATAAGGAATAATTTTATTTTTACGTGGAGATTATTAATTATGTGCCCATTTATAGTGTTTCTATGAGAATCAGTCGATTCAGTGAGTAGAAATCTCCAAATGCGGCACACAAATGTTTTTATTAACCTTTAGTCTTGTTAAAAAGAGATAAGGATGCGGAAATCCGCACCCCCCTCGTTTGACACAAATGTCTCCGCTTACTTCTCCCTTTTCGTCATTTTTTTTGTCTTGTGGGACATTAATTCTAAGGATTTTCAATATTTAAAGTTCCATATTATTTCGTTTTTCGGAATACTAGTGAAAAGATTTTCCTTCTCCCATATAAAATGGGAGAAATATGAAGACCAAAATATAAAAAAAAAATGTTATCTTGAAATCCCCCGTGGAATGATTAAATTTAAATTAAATTAAAATGTAAGGATAATATAGATTTTTTAATGTAAGAATATTAGACTTATTTCAATTTTCAATGACCTCATCCTATTTTCAAAACAAAAAAAGAACTGCGAAACAAACTATCTCTATTTCTCCTGCCTTGAAAGATTGGATCGAACGATATGTTCAGAAAAACCATAATAAATATCCCGATGATGAGCGTTATAATAGTATTTCGGCATTTTATAATTACATTTTAGAGAATGCGTTACATTTTTTGGGAGATGGAAATAATATTGATGATCTCAACACTCAACTTAAGAAAAAGGAGAAATCCTTGTTGGATTTAATATCTTTCAAAGGAATAATTTCTCTTCATGAAAAATGGTTAGAAATGAGCCGATATCGGGGGATTAATATTCGGAAAATAATGCCCGTCTTATTTATGGTTAAAAATGAACTCTTTTTAGAAAAAAGCCTATACAATCCTAATCATATTGAAGAAATTTTTGATTGTTGTATAGAATTAGCCATACCCAATAGTATTACTAAAAATTTGCGTTATTATCTGACGAAATCTCGAAAAAGAGAGGAAATCTTACTCAGTGTAGAGCATGTCGGGGAATATAGAAACCTTCAATATGAAAATTTGAAATTTTTAGGAATTCTTCTTGGTTTCTTGGGAGTCAAACTGGTCGATTTTTTTTATTCAGAGAAAGATTTATTCGCTCAATTGGAATTTCAAACTACAGAGTTATTTTTCTCTAATAAAAAATCTCGAATAAAACGAATTAAATTAATTCAAACCAATTGCAATTATTTCCAAGATTACTATAGACTTTTGGGAGATAAAGATCATTATTTTTGGATGGGTGTTGAAGAAAGTGAAACCCCTTACTTAAAATTTAACAATATGAAGGTTTTGGAGAATTGGATAAATAAAATAGAGGAAGATCTGGACTCATTAAATCAAAAACAAAATATACCTCTCTTTATTTTAAAATTCTTTGAAAAAATAAACTGGATTAAATCAACAAATACAATCGAATATGATTATCGTTTTAATTTGGATGAAAAGGATGATAAAACGATGATTAATGCATTTAGAACTATTATATCAAATTATCATAATATTATTGTTGAAAAGAATGGAAAAATACGCTTAGAAACCAAATAATGTGGTAATAATAATATGTTTTTAAATCATGACTCCTAAAAGATATTTATCAAAAAAGAAGACTGCGAAACAAACAATCTCGATTTCTCCAGAATTAAAAGCTGGCATTGAGAAGATACGTCATAGAAAGAAAAGAGAGAATCCGGGAGATGAGCGATATAAGAGTATATCTTCATTTTACACTACTATAATGGAACAAATGCTCCAATTTTTAGAAACTGGCAATAAAATACAGGATTTATATAAATATCCCGATAGTAATTTGAAAGATTTCTTTGAGAATTTTTCATTTAAAGGTGTTGCTCCGGTTTATGAGCCTTTTTTAGAATCAAATAGATATAGTAGTTTGGATTTAAAATCTGTATCATTTTTTTTATTATCTGTAAGAAACACGTATCTTGAGGATCTTAACCCCTATGATTTGAATGATCTCAAAAAATTTTTTCAAAAAATAAGAAAATATTTTATACGGAAAAACATCGCAAGAAATTTTAAATTCACGTTAAAAACACAAAATGGAGAGAAAAACTTCCAGGTCATATTTGAGTTCTCTAGCTATTTTAAAAATTTCACGTTTGAAAATGCGAAATATAATGCCCTTCTTTTTGGATTTATGGGAACAAAACTAAATAAAATTCGTTTCTCTGATGATGGAACATACATTAGGATGGAGGTGGAGACAACAGAACTATTTTTTAATCCCAAATCCCATAGAATTAAAAGAATGAAATTGGCAGAACAAAACTTAAAAAAATTAATAAATTTTAAATTGATCTTAGTGGATCAAAAATTCTACACGTGGTCAAAACTCTCAATCGATAAAGATGTTTTAATCAGCTTTAAAAATTTTAGCGAACTTGAGGATTTACTAAAAAAAATGGGATTGAACTCAATACAAAATGAGTTGATGGAAGATATTGATTTGAAAAGATTGCAATTCTTCGAAAAACTTCATTGGATTAAAATTAATAACAAAGAGGAAAAGTCCTTTAGTATTGTTATGCCCGAGGCAGATAATCAAGATGAGATAGAATATATGTTTAGATTTTTACAACAATTTTCAAAAGTTGTGGAGATGGGAAAAAATAATTATTATTTAGAATAGTCGCCTTCATATTGCTTAAATTAAAATTCTTTACTATCATTATTTTATTAATTCAATCCATCAATAATATTTAATTCCGTTTTTACTTATTGCAATCAAAATGACCTCAGAAAGCATCCAAAAACCAAAGGTGGCAATAGAGCGTGCGGATACTGTAGTAGAATGTCTCTCCAAGAGTATTGAAAATCTTGGAGGTATAAGAAAGTTTGTTCAAGAGGAAGATATTATATTCCTAAAAATCTCTCTCCGCCTTCCATTTGGTTTTCCCTCGAATTCAAATTTTGATTTAATCAAAGAAGTAATAGACCTATGCAGGCAAGCGAATCCTAAAAAAATATATGTGGGGGCCTATCCTGCTAGAGAAATTACTCTCAGTAAGTTTGATGATTTAATGGATTTAGAAGAATTTTTTAGGAATCTGGGAGCAGAATTCGTATATTTAGATAATAGTGATGTTTATCATACTAATTCAGTTAAGTCTGAAGAATTGAAAAAGATTAGGGAAAATACGCTTGATGAAGTTAAATTAGATAATGTTGTAGTTGAAATTCCTAAAATTATAATGGATTCTGATAAACTAATAAATATTAATCAGGTAAATGTTTCTCCAAAAAATGTTTGTACCACATCTCTGATAAATCAATATTCAATACTTCCTTATAATTATAGAAATTTAAGCTTTACTGGAAAAGAAAAATCAAATATAATAGAGAATGATTTATATCAAGAAGAGCAAACCAATAGAATTCTTGAAACATATCTTATTAAAAAACCAACCTTAACGATAAATAATCTTTTCTATGTTTTAGAAGGAGCGGGGCCCTTTATATATAAAGATTCAAACCTTAAGCAAACAAAACTATTAGTTGTAGGAAATGACTCGATTGCGGTCGATGTAATCACATTGATGCTAATGAATATTGATACATCTAAAAATTCATTACTCGTGGAGGCAGTTAATCGAGATATTGGTCCAAAATTACTCTCCGATATAGAACTTGTTGGAGTGGATTTGGATATGAATAAGTTTGAAATACAAGTATGCGAAGAAGAGTTATCCAAGATTAGAATGCAAAATCTTCATACTCATTGCGGAAAAATGTGTTCGGGATGCTTTTCAAAAGCTTATCACCTTATACAAATTATAAAATCATATTTGATAAAAGATCTTAAATATATCGGAAAAAATAACTTGGTAGTTGGACTAAAACCACCCGAAATTTCACCAGAGAGTGATATAATTCTATTTGGTGACTGTGCGATCGAATCCACTGAGGATTACGATTTTCGCTCACTTAAGAAAAAGACTTTAATACGAAAGAATGAAAAGATAGTCAAGAATAAGAAAATCTTAGAAATTTCCGGATGTCCTCCAAATTTATATCAAACATTCCATGCTCTTTTTGATTATTTCGGGAAGAAAAATATGCCAAATTTACAATTCTATTTTAAAGTCTTGCAAAAATCAAGCCTTGAAGACTCAAAAGAAAGATTACAAAAATGGGAGGGATTAGGGAAATGATCCATCAGAACTTTAGCGATAATTGGAAAAAAATACTTGAATATAATGAAAAAATCATCCAAAAAAGGATTTCTACACAAGAGCTAGCAAAAGTTAGAATCCCCTTGACTCCGATAAAAATCAGACCTGATTTATTATCATACCTTTTTAGTTTATTTTATCCAAGTTTTATTAACGATCAAAAAAACGTTGCGGATATAATCGTCTCTGATAATGAAGAAGAACTGTTAAATATTAAACTATATAGAACTCAAGAACCAGGGATACATACATCCTATTCTAAGATAGAAACAGATATTATTAAGCTAAAAAAATATCCTATAAGCGAACTTAGCGATTTTTTCACAGAGCTTCAGAAGGAAATTTTCGATGAGTATGAGGTAAGAATTTCTCATATCCGTGTCTTAAATAAGAAAGCTATGGACAGATTGAATAGATATTTGGAAACTATTGAACAAGCTTCTTTTGAAGAATCATTTACGAATCTTTTAGATATTGTTGAAGAGCTAATTAGAGATAAACTATTTTTTATTTTTCCAAAACCCAATATAATCAATTTTATTGAGCAAATTTTACAAGTCTCGGAGAAAAGATTCTTTTTATCAAAATGTTTTAGTTTCATAAAAAAGGCGCTTCCAGATTTTAATATTGGACTAGTTCTAACCGCTCTTGAACAATCCTTTGTTCTTAAATTTGAACATAAAAAAGAAAAATCTTCTGAAAACCGCCTGGATATACAAATCTTTAAAATTGAAGAATTTAATATCAATCCCGAAAATATGAATGAACAAGAAATCTTAGAATCAATATACTCTCAAATAGACCTTGATTCAATTTTTCTTGTTAAACAAAAACACCTCATAAAACTTCTTGGAAGCATCTTTGAATTTCAATATCCTATTGATTTTGGTGAATTGAAGCTACTAATGCAAAAAATTCTCTTTGGATTTAGATCCTATGAGCGACTTTGGCATAAATATCCAAAATCTTTCTCATATAATCCCCTTATCCGCTGGTTTTTGGAGCTTTTTGGTTTTAACTTCCATCTGAATAAATTATCTCATTGGGAGATCCCAGATTTTCTATTTAATTTGTTTATCCTAAATGCTGGCTTGAAGAATAGAGTAATAATCATTTTTACAGATTTACATAATGACTCAGAAGGTAATCTGGAGGATATCGAGAATCCTTTACAAAAAGGCTTTTTACAAGCCGTTTTAATTGAAACAGAAAACAGAAAATTAACAAAAATTATCCCGATATCTGATAATATAAAAGAGTTCAGAGATTTAGATTTAAAGGGAATTCGATATAAGATAATGGAAAATTTTGGATATATCGATCTAATAATGTCGATTGACCTACATCTGTTAAGAAAAGTAATTGAAAATTATATCATAAAGTTTAATAACTTCAACCTTATCTCTAAGATTAAGACTCTAGGCAAATTTAAGAAAGATTACTATTTTAACGTCTATCCCATTAAACCAGAGATTCAATATATAAAAAATTCGGGTACTCTATCACTGAGCAAGAGACTTCTTTCAATATTTATCGATAGACATTTATTTTAAATAAAAAATAAAGTAGTTTTACTATTTGATAAAACCTTTTGTTTTTAATAACTCTGCGTTCAATATTGCCCCGCCAGCTGCTCCTCTAATAGTGTTATGACTCAGTGCGACGAATTTGATGTCAAATACGTTGTCCTCCCGTAATCTCCCTACCGTTACTGCCATTCCTTTATCATTATCCCGATCTTTTCTAGGTTGAGGTCTATCATCATCATATAGGTATATTATCGGTTGTTTTGGAGCGAAAGGGAGATCCAATTCTTGGGGTACAGATTTAAAATTTGTCCATATATCAATAATTTCATCAATTTCCGGAATTCTGTCTTTAAATTTAATGTTGAGAACGGCTGTATGTCCATCGGTAACGGGTACTCTGGTAGTTGTAGCACTTATCTCCATTGAATCATCATTTACAATCCCTTCTTCTGTTACTTTCCCAAATATTTTCAAGGGTTCTTTCTCCGATTTTTCTTCTTCTCCCCCAATATAGGGGACGATATTATCAACCATGTCCAGAGAAGGCACTCCTGGATATCCCGCTCCTGAGACTGCTTGGAGTGTGGTGGTTATTATTTTATCTACTTTATATCCTGCTTTTTCAAGCGCATATATGGGTGTGACGTAACTTTGAATTGAGCAGTTTGGTTTTACAGCAACAAACCCCTTTGAAAATCCTCTTTTCTTTTGTTGAATTGGGATAACTTCTGAATGTTCATTATTGACTTCTCCAATTATCATTGGAACGTCCGGCGTCCAACGGTGTGCTGAATTATTGCTTACCACAGGAATATCATTTTTTGCGTATTTGAACTCAACTTCTCGAATTTGATCCTTAGTAGGCATATTTATTGCAGAAAACACAAAACTTAGATGCTCGGGAATAGAATCATAATCTTGAACATCACGGACAACTAATCCCTTTATATTCTCTGGAATCGGGATCGGCATTTGCCACTTCGGACCTGCCGCTTTTTCATATGTTTTTCCCGCCGATCGTGGTGAAGCAGCAACGTCTACAACCTCAAACCAAGGATGTCCTTGTAGCAATTTAATATAATTCTGGCCGACTATTCCTGTAGCTCCTAAAACGCCTATTTTCAATTTTTCCATAGTTCTTAATTATTCTTTAGAGTTTTATAAGGTAAATGCTTCAAAATTTTATAATTTTTTTATCACTTATCATATTTTATGTTATTTGAGGATTTGAATTGATGTATTTTTGGATTTGATAACTCTTTAATAGTTCAATTTTTATTTTGTATATATGTCGACAAATTCAAACTTAGAAAACTTAGAAAAGGAAGCAGATCAATTAGAACGGGAAGCAAAAATAAAATCTTCCCAAGGTGAATACTCCAAGGCTATCGATCTACTCAAAAAAGCAAAAACCATTAACCAGAAACTTGGATTTCAAGGAAAAATTAATATGATTGAAAAAAAAATCCAGCAAACACAAAATTTGATTGAATATCAAAAATCATCGAACACAGAATATACACCGACTTTTCAACAGATTAACGAAAAGAGAATTACATCTATTTCATCTTCTCCTGCTCAAAAGACGTATTCAAAAAGTTCTACAGAGTCTTCAATAGATCCTGAAAAGCAGAAAGAGAGGGAATTGATAAAAAGCGCTGAAGAAGCTTTGGATAGAGGAAATAAATGTATTCAAGAAAAAGATTTCATAGCAGCAAAAAGGTGTTATGAAGAATCTATAGAAATCTTCAGAAATATCGGAGGATGGGAGCGTCAAGTCCAAATTTTAGAAAAAGAATTGGATAATATTGATGATTATGCTGAGCAACACAAAAAAGCTTCTAAACCTACGAAAAGCACCCATGAAACTAAATCATATCCTTCGAGCATGAATATGGGTATATCCTCTACAAGGACTTCACAAAATATAAATACATACACCGATATTAAAGAGAAATCCAGCCCCCTTTCATCAGAAGAAAGAAGAAGAAAAGAGATTAGAGAAAGAACCGAAGAAAGAATTAGACAAGCAGAAGAAGCTCGAAAAAGGCAGCAGAGAATGTCTAAAAGACAAAAAATTGTCAGTGAGAAAAAACAAAGAGCATTAGAAACCAGGATGAAGATGGAAGAAAAGAAGCAAAATGAAGAAAAATTAATAAAAGAAGCAGAAAAGTTCTTAGAACAAGCTAAAAATCAAGTCGATAACAAACAATTTGATGACGCAAAAGGATTATATAGAATGGCAATAAAAAAATTCAAAGAGCTCGGTTGGTTTTCCCAAGTCGATAATTTATATGATGAAGTTAAAAATTTAGAACAATATAAGTTAGACCATTTCAAAAAACAACGAGAAGAAGAAGAGAGAAGGAAAAAACAGCGAGACGCGTTTCAAAAAAGGATCCAAGATGTCAAACTAGAAAAGGAAAAAGAAGAAAAAAGAAGACTTGAACAAATCAGATCACTTTCTCCAGATGAAAAAAAGAAACTCGAGAAAGCACGATTGTTATTAGATAAAGCTGAAAAAGAAGAAGGGTTGGGAAAAACAAAGCGAGCAATTGGCAGATATAACCTAATCTTAGACCTCTATAATTCATTACCAAAAGATAAAATTAACCTTTCAAATGATATTGTAAAGATTAAAAAAACAATATCAGACTTAGAATCCAAGATCTGAAAACAAAAATCTAAAATTTTTTGGTACATTTTCATATTTAAATTATTTTTAAAAAAGAGTATGAGAAATCCCTTTCTTAATTTCTATAGAGTTCTGAATGCACAAGAGTTATTAGATATAGCATTTAGGAGAGCTATGAAAAGTTCAGCGAGTGTATCGTCTAATGCGCCTATTATTATTAAAGCAAAAAAAAAAGAATCCAAAAGAATAAAAGTAGCAATTGAAGAACTCATTGATAGGATTTTGAAAATTATAAAAATGGTTCCTATTATTGAGGATCTACCCGAATTCTATAAAGAACTTGCTTCGCTTATGATTGATACCGATAAATTGCGATTAACACTTGGGAAATTGAATGGTATTTTACCCGTGCTAAGTAAACTTGAACGAGATTATCTAGGAAGATTGAGGAGGATTGAGGAACCGAAGGAAGGGGATAGATTGAGAAGAGAGGTTTTTGGGCGTGTATCATCAATTATTAGAAAACAATCAGAAAATTTGGAATATTTAAATTCTATACGAGGAAAATTAAGAGGAATCCCCTCTATTGATTATTCTATACCCTGTGTCGTGTGCGCTGGCGCTCCAAATGTGGGAAAGAGCAGTATCGTTAAGCAAATTTCCACGAAAAAAAATATTGAAGTTCAAGAATATCCGTTTACCACTAAGAAGCTCATTCTGGGTCATATTAATATTAAGCGCCGATTTGACACAATCCAAATACAGATTATGGACAGTCCCGGGATTTTAGATCGCCCAATCTCCGATAGAAACAATATTGAAAAACAAGCGATCTTGGCTTTACGATTAATCTCAGATTTAATAATATTTGTATTTGATCCAACCCCCGCATGTGGATATAATTTGGATTCACAAGTCAACCTCTTCAATGAAGTACAAGAAAAATTTATACAAAGAGAAAATATTGATATCATTATCGTCTTTAATAAAAAAGATTTAGCGAGCGAATCTGAAATATCTCATCTTCAAGAGCGACTGGGAATTGGAAATGATGATTATATACTTACAAATGCTTTGACTGGAGAAAATTTGGATGAGATATTTGCACAATTAAAAAAACAATTTGCTGAAGACTATAAAGAATTATGAGATATTGATTAAGATGCTTATTTTAGGATTAGATATCGGAGGTGCGAATACAAAAGCCGCATTACTCAAGTTTTCGAACCGTCAGTTAATTGCTTCCTATCCCTTTATTGAATATTTTCCATTCTGGGAGAAAACTAAAGATCATATTACTACTCTATTTCAAAGAATAATCTCTAATCTTATTAATGCCAATGGATTTAATATAGCAGATATCGACCATGTTGCGGTTACAATGACTGCTGAGTTATCAGACGCTTTTCAAACAAAAGAAGAGGGAATAAGAACCATTTTAGATGCACTCTCTGAAAATTTTGAAGAGGAAGCTCTTTCATTCATAACTATACATAATAAATATATCCCATATAAAACCGCTAAAAAATCACCCAAATTACTGGCTGCTGCAAATTGGGTTTCCACCGCATTATATCTTGGTTTATTTGAACCAAATTGTATTTTAATTGATGCTGGCTCTACCACTATCGATATTATTCCCATATCTGACTCTTTTCCTAAATCTAAAGGTAAAACAGATATCGAACGGCTAATGCATCATGAATTAATCTATACGGGGGGTCTAAGAGCTACTATTCCATCTATTACGCATTATATTCCATATCAAGAAAATAAACTTCGTATATCTTTCGAAAAATTTGCTCTTATTTCCGATGTGCATCGAATCCTAAATAATATTACTGAGGAACAATATATAAATGACACGGCAGATAACCGATCGAAATCGCTTGAGGATTGTTACGCACGGCTGGCCAGAATCATCTGTGCTGATCTAACCATGATCTCCAAGAATGAATTAAACAAAATAGCTAACTATATCTATCAAAAACAAAAGGATATTATTAAGGAAGAAATTAAAGAATTTATCGAAAATACTGATTTAGAGGATTCTGGAACAAATGTTATGCAAAATATCTTCGTTCTTACAGGATTATCCTCTGAATTCCTGATCAAACCCGTATTAGAAGAATTAGGGTGTAAAAACATAAGAGATCTTGAACTTATCACAAGTATTCCCGATTCCATTAACTCCTCAGCTTTTGCGGTTGCGGGGGCATTCTATTATCGACATATTTTAAAAAATGATGAAGTTTGAAGATTTTATTTTGGTCAAATTAGGAGGAAACATTATAGGTAATCAAAATAATCTGAGTTCAACCATCTCTCAACTAAGAAGGTTGGTTGATGTTCAAGGATTATTCCGTAAAGCCATATTAATCTGTGGTGGTGGAGAATACGCCAATTTTATACGAATTCTTGACCAAGAAATTTCTCTTGGAGATGATGTATCACATTGGGCAGCAATAGTAGCTATGGATACAAATGCCAAGAAGGTACATCGTCAATTTCCAGAAATTCGATTAATCTCTAAGTTTAAACAACTTAAAAATGAATTAGAGGATAATCTAAGCTCTGAAAACTTCCTTCTCTTTCAACCCTATAATTATCTAAGAGAGAAAGATGAATTACCTCATAGCTGGAACGTTACCTCTGATTCCATAGCACTGTATATCGCCAATGCGCTAAAATTGAGCCATTGTGTTTTGGTTAAGGATATTGATGGAATATTGGATAAAAATTATCAGCTTATCAAACATCTTTCTATAAAAGATTATAAGGAAATGAAAGATGGTAATTTATTGGCTAAATTAGACCAGGATCAAACATTAAAGAAAAAATCGAAACCAATTGATCCATTTAGCTTAGAATTAATAAAGAAATATAGTCTTATCTGTATTTTACTAAATGGGACACCTCCTCATACGAGAATTATTGAATATTTTCGCTCCTCTTCTTCTGAAAAAGAAAAAAGATATACAAAAATTACAAATTAATCATTTGGTCTTCGAGTCTGAATTTTTTCTGTGACTATTGCCTTTTAGAATCAAATTAACTACTTTCAAGCTAGATTTTTATTCTAAACCTTCTTAATAACAGGACTAAAAAATGATAACATTAAAAAACACCAAACGCAAAAATAGTTATTAATAAACAACAAAAAATTAATGTTAAAGGTGTCGAGAGGTCTATGGACGAAGAACAAATGAAGGAAAATGCAGAATTTTTGATAAAAGAGCTACCTGGGAAAAAAGTACCTGGAAAAGTACGAGTCAGATGTCGCTATAACGATCTCGTGAAATTTGCCGAGGTATTTGGAATTGAAGACCCTAAATATATCGGTCCTGAAGAAGATGGGATAGTCGCATGCAAAGCGTTTGCTAACCATTTTACAATTAAAGCATTGTATAAATTACTTTTGGGGATGAAACTCGAACAGAATGGGAAGACGCGAACATTTGTCTTGGATCCGGGAAAGCTACTTCACGCGGGTCAGAAATATAATTGGGAAGATTGTGTAGATGTAAAAGACGGAGATAAATTGACCGTGACCGCCAAATGGGGTAAAGTCTGGTTAATAGAAAAAAATATGATTCTTTTTGCTGAACTTTTAGTTGATGTTAAGAATGAAAATGATGAATTAGTCTGTAAACCAACCGTGAGAGCGGCTGTCAGACCAGGAGGGTATTAAAATGGTGTCTATTTCAGATATAGAAGTGGGACAAGTTATTAAGGATGAATTTGATCAAATTACTCGGGAATTACTCAGAAAATACGCTGATGCGAGTGGAGATACAAATCCTATCCATACTCGTGATGATATTGCCGAAAAACAAGGTTTAAAAGGGGTAATAGCTCATGGATTGTTTAGTTTTGGATTCATAACAAAATTATTTGAAAATTTTCTGAACGGGGAGCGAGAAGGTAACTTGATTGAGGTTGATGTGGACATGCGTGGTATGGTACGTTGCGGGGATAATTTGGTCACTGAAGCGGTTGTGACAAAAATAGAGGATAAACGCATATTTTTAGATGTGGTCCAGAGGACTATTACTCCAGTAGATATTCGTGACAGTGAAGGTAATCTGATTGAACAATTCGAAGCAGGTGAACGAGGATATGTCACAGAAAAGGATCGTGAAAAAGGACTGGTCCATACGAAGGATGTTGATGGAGGAATATTGACTTATCGAGAACGAGTGGCGACAGAAGGTTCGGCAATTTTCATACTCAATAAATAAATCAAATTAGATCAGACAATATTATTTTTCTTTTTTTATTTAAACCGTTATCAGACAAATACAGAGAGTTTTTCATTTTTTGGTAGAAACAATTATTAGAAGATTTTTATATTATTAAGACAAAGTAAATCTCTAGAAGTAACACTCTCAAATCGTGCGGATTGTAAATTTGGATTTAAAAGACATAGAAACTTTCATTATACAAGGAAAGTATAATAAAGCAGCAGATGAGATTTTTGAAGCTGTAGAGGTTTATTCATCAAGTGATGATAAGGAGATCCTTCTAAATTGTCTTAATCTTTTAAATCTAATTTGCGATAAATCTCCCAGAATTTCTCTTCAAGCAGTAAAACACACATCTAGTCTAATAAATGACCAGGATTCTTGGATCCGGCTTATATCGCTTGAAATTTTATATCAGATCGCCAAATATCGACCAAATCTATTAATAGAACCATTAAATGATATTAGGTCACGATTATACGATAATGATCCCCCTGTCCGACGACTTGCTGTTAAAATCATTGGTACTCTCATTCTTTCATTACATATCGACTTGGAAATTTTACAATCAATCATAAATGAGTATACTGAAAAATTAATGGATAACGATTGGAAGGTGAAATTATCCGTAATTAATACCACGCAAGACATCATCAACCAAGATTATACACGAATTCAAGAAATCGAACCCTTACTTTCGATGGTTATAATTAATCTGCGAGATAAAGATGATGATGTCGCAAGAGCATCCGCAGAATTATTACGAATATTAGGTAATTATTTCCTTTCAAAGGAAAAGATCTTCTACATTTTACTTAATCTGTTATATAACGAAAAACCTCGAGTCCAAGAACTTGTGTTTTGGTTGTTTGGGGAAATTGGGAAAGAAAAATCTTCGGAAATAATACCTTTCATACCAAAAATCATCAATTTTTTAAGAAACAAGAGTTTCCGAATTCAAGTTAAAATAATTGATGCCCTTATCAATATCGCAGAAAACAATTTTGATCAGACATGGGCAAACTTAATCAATTCAATCACCGAATCAAGTGACAATTCCTTCAAAAACTCTTTAGGAAATGCTCTTTATCAAGTAGCTCAGAATAAAATTGATTATATTTTTCCTAACCTCTTTGAAGAATTAGAAAATCCCTCTGAAAATGTTAGAAAAATAATTGCTTTAGTATTTCGCCGCTTATTTGATGAGTATCAAATTGAGATAGAAAACGAAATCAGCAGAATAATCTACAAGCTGGAATCAAAATATTGGAGGGAACGAAGAAAAACTATCCAACTTCTTCAAAATATTTGTCTTATATTAGAAAGCCGAAAAATTGCTTTGTGGATAACCATTGAATTGAGTAATAAATTAGAGGATGAAAATGATTTAGATGTAAGAAAAGAAATTATTTATACTTTGGATAAAATCAATGACCAATATCCTCATATTGATGAATATATCAAAAAAATCAATGATAAGCTTTTTACTTTTCAAGAGAGAATTATTGAATTTCAAAAGGTTCCTGTGGATTTTAGAAAGAAATTAAATAATTATATAAAAAATTTTAAGTTTAACACCACTGAAATCCAACTAAATCAAATGTATGACAGGATTATTAAGGATATCCAACAATTTCATAATGAGATTAATCGTTTCGAATATAAAAGACTGGCATATGATCTTTTAGAGGAGTGGGAAGAGACTAAAATCCAAATTATCGATGAATTAAGTATTATTAAGGGCTTCATCACAGATATATGTGAAGAAAAGAAACAAGAATATAAATCAGATTTACAATCTAAAATCAATATATTAATTGACCGAATTGATATTCTTAAAGCACAATTTGATTACATTAAAGATAAGTCCTTAGAAAATACAAGTATCGCGAATGAAGAGATCGTGTGGTACTCCGAACCGACGATTCACGAGAAATTCAATTATATTTCATTACTGCGAAGAAACTTGTTTAAATTAGATGTGGATATTCGGGAAATGCTTATTAATAATGTGGAATTTGATGATATCTTTAAAGATTTGTTAAGCCGATGGGTTGCGGTAAAGATTGAAATTCAGATATTTCTAAATAATCTGGACCGAAAAATAAAAGATATGAAACAAAAAATTATAGATGATTTATCAGCTGTTGAAATACCCGCTGAAATTTCTAATATAAATGAACTAGATGGATTAAGTGAGGAATTAACATACCAAATCGTTCAAGGACATATTCATTCAATAATATCTTATGGAATTGAAGGAATTAAGAAATTTAATCAAAATTTTAATAAATTAGAGTCAAAACTGGATTTGTTAATTAATAAAGGAGGATTTGAAGAAGCTAAAAAGTTGATTGATATGAATAGCTCTCAGATCAAATCATTTATTGAGGATACAGAAAATCAAGTTGAAAACATCATTGAAAAAGAGGAGATCTTTAAGGGGGAGAAGAATGGGTTTGAGCTCTATATCCAACCCTTTATGGAAAAATGGAATAACAGCAAAGAATTATTAATACATAAGTCTAAAAAATTCATGGAAAAGAGTAAAGAAAAACTATATTTCCATCAATTAAAGCATTATCTTAAAATTATGAATCCTATCGAATTTGATCTCCTTTCAAACTATTTAGGACTAAATAAAGAGCAAATTAAGGAATATGTGATGAAATTTATTAGTAAAAATAGACTTGATGCAAAGATAGTCAATAATTCTCTTTATTCACCAAAAATACAGTCAGAAATCACTGATTTTAAAGAGCTTAATTTGTTTAAACGAATTAAAACGATGGGAAACCAAATTGAGATCGGTTTACGATTAAACAATCCTTCGAATTATGATTTTAAAGATTTACAAATCACCTTAAGAATTCCAGAATATATGGAAATATTGAAGGAGAGTGGTTTTCCGAAATACTTTCAAATTGATGAGTTAAAAACCGGTACCAATTTTAAGTTCAGATATTTTCTACGCATTGACAAGGAAATTAAATCCCACCTCGCGAACAATACTCATGATGAGATTGGGCTAATGATTCATTATAAAGGACCGTTCGAACTCCAAAAACGATTGTCAAAAAAAATTGATATACTTCTCTCATAAAATATTAAATAATCTCTTATTTTGGCTCATTTTATCATATAAATTTTATTCTAATTAGTCCTATTTCTGAAGAGTCCTTATTTAATTTGAAAATCACTCCTAATTTTAATCTATCGAAAACGTCGATAGGTCCTATCGAAAAAGCTTATAAATCATTTAAACTTATCTGTGTTATATTTTAAATGTTAAAAAAATGAGAAAAAAGATGGAAAAAGCATCTCAAAAAAAAAGTATTTTACGTATTATTAGATTCCCCGCGTTTTTAGGTATTACTATCGGGATTCTAGCTGCTTTTATTCAAGCCTTATTGTTTAGCGCAGGAGGTCCCGAAGCCTATGGATTTTGTGTTGCATGTCACACGCGAGACCTAACTAACGCAATAACCAATGCGTTTCTAGGGACAAATCTAGGAATTGCTCCTTTTTCAGCAATTACTCCTGTCTTGACTATTGTTGGAGTTCTGATTGGTGGTTATATTGCTGCGAAAAGAAAAAAAGAGTTCCGTTTAAAAAAGGGCTCGATTCTGAACTATACCCTATATTTTCTCGGAGGGATTGCAGTGATTAATTTTGCCCTATTAGTGGGAGCATGTCCATACAGGTTAGCCTTAAGATTTGCCTATGGAGATCTTATCGCATTAATAGGCATTTTATCTATTGCGGGAGGAGTTGCCGTCGGAGTAATTCTCCTTTTATTCTATATGAAACGGAGGGAAATCTGAAATGACTAGTCTTATTGCCAGTACTGCATTAGTATTGCCCATAATTACACTAATATTAGGCTTTGTTATAGGATATTTAGCACAACGCTCAGGGTTTTGCTCAATTGGAGGTTTAAGAGACCTATTTATGTTTAAACATACTCGATTATTTTTTGGATATTTAGCATTAATAGGCGGAGCCTTCATCGGATATTTTATCTTTTGGACTATTATTCCGACTGCGTTTCCTAATTTCTATTGGATAGCAAATCAAACAGACCCTCTAACTCCGATTCCTGGAGCACCCGGCGGACTTAGCAATCTCTCATATGTTATACTAGCGATAATCGGTGGATTTGGAATGGGATTCATAGGTGTCCTATTAGGAGGATGTCCTTTACGACAGATTGTAATGACTTCTGAAGGAAATTTAAAATCGCTGTTCTTTGTTGCGGGAACGATTGCTGGTGCTATTATTTTCCACACGTTAATAATGCAATTAGCCCAAATGATAATGTTTTAGGTGAAATTGAGATTTGACAGAATACAAATTAGATATTATAGGAAAAGTGTGTCCTTACTGTCTTTTAGCAGTTAGGAAGAAAGTAAAGGAATTGAGCTCTGGTGATACACTTTTAGTTTTAACTGATCATCCCCCTGCTGCAAATGATACAATACCCTCTGACATGGAAAAGCTCGGATACAACGTTAAATCAACTTTGCTTGAACCCGGTGTGTGGGAATTAACTGTAGATATACCATAATTGTATAGAAAAAACTTCTAATAAAAATTACACAAATTTTTTTATTTATTTTTAAATATCAAATGGAAATATATTTTCTTTTTACGGAACATATCCCACTGGAAAGATTAGGGTGGTTAAGTGAATGCTTTAACAAACGAGGAAATAAGGCAAATTTAAATTCTAAGACTTCTGAGACATCTAATAATATCAGAAAACTAGGTTTTTTTTTGACTAGTGACGCACTTTTCAGTTTAATTGATAAAAGATACCGACCATATTGGAAAAAACTAATTTCAGTAAACAATTTTTTCTGTAATTTGGATTCTGAAGAGATGAAATTATTAGGGTTGGAATGTAAAGAAATAAAAAAGCCTGATATAGAAAAAGAATTATATAATGCTGAGATTCACTCCGATGCGATCCTACAACAAGAACCAGATTTTTGGAATGGGCTCCTTAGATCTATTCATAATCAATTTAATGGAAACAGAATAGGATTTTTAGAATTTCAAGGACCCTATATGAGTAGAACTTCTGTGAATGCTTTGAAAATATTAGAAAAAGCGATTGATAATAAATTGGATCCGGAACTGTATACTTACCTGGATGGAATTCATATGGGGCATATAGGGCAAAAACCGTCTGAATATGAAAATATTGGGAAAAAATTACGTTATTTAGAGAAAAAGGCAAGAACGAATGATTTGCGCTTTAGAATGTTATCGTGCTCTCGTTGCGGAACCGCTCGAGGCTATATCCGAGAACAAAATGAAAATGAGTATTTTCAATCAGAAGATGTAATACCACATTATCTATTTTGTAACTTAAATAAAATTGTCGAGAGATTTGAAGAAAATAATCTAATTTTCTCATCTTCTTGCGGAGTAGTTCAATATTGCAGTGATTTCTATAAAAATAAAATAAATGAAAAGAGAGCATCAACAATTAAGCCTCCAATAATTATCTTTATTACGCATAATCCTTATGGGTCAGAATGGACTTTTGGAGGGCTTTCCTTTGCGATGGCTTGTGCGAATCATAAAATTCCCACGAAAGTTGTATTTACTGAAGAGGGGACCTATAATTTACCAACTGAGCATAAATTAAGTAGTGAGGATAAAATGTTTAATATACAGGACATCATCTTAGCGACTTCAGATATGGAGTTTTTAGAATATTATGTACTTGATGAGTCCTTAAAAATTCGAAATTTTGATTTAGTGAATAAATTAAATAATTATATCGAAAAAATTAATAATATTGAATTAACACGATTAATTATATCTAAACAAGATCACTCGATTACTCATAAACGAATTATTTTCTTTTAGGTTTAGATTTAAATAATGTGAAAATATAGGATTTTAAGGTTTTAATAACATATGCGGCTTGAAGAAATGAATGATATACCAAATTATATTGATCTCACTTGTACTAATCTAATGTTAAAATTGAAAATTAATTTGAAAAAATTGGGTGAAGGACAAGCGTTAGAATTTTATTCAAATAGAGAACAATTTGATAATATTAAAAAGCCCTTTTCTAAGAATGGATACCATATTGAAGCAAATCAAGTAGATCATAACAAATACCATATAAAAATAGGGAAAAATTGAATATTAGAAAAAAACTTATGAGTATTAAAGAAATTGAATCTACATTCAAACATAACGGCAAACATTACATTTTATTTAATACAGTAGATTCCAGTTATAATTTTTTATATTTCTTTAATCCTAAAAATGAAAATCGATCTTTATTATATGGAGAGAATTTATCTTTAGTACTTTCTAAGGTTTTAATGAATCCATCAGTAGTTTGTTTGGAATGCCATTTAGGATCTCAAATCCTAGGTGCTGTCTCATTAGATGAGGGCGACATTATTCAAAATAATCTATCCTTAGAAGAGGCTAATATGTTATTAAAAAATTTGAAACAAAAAGTTAGGGAGCAGAAAAAATCTATAAAGTTTTTCTAATGCTCCTATAATATAAAAAAAATATACTAGAATAATCAAAAAAAAATTTGATAATATTAATATAAAGGATTGAGGTTGATGTCTCAAGAAAAAGAATTCAGACTTACTTCACAGGTTAAAATTCACGGATGATCATGTAAGCTTGGTCCAAAAAACCTAGAAAATCTACTCCAGAGAGCGGGACTAGTAGGTGATATCGAAGATGCGGCTGTTATCCCGATTCAAGGAACCAAAATGGTTTTGGTGAAAAATTTAGATATATTTACTCCAATCATTGATGAAC
>WJIN01000238.1 GCA_014730295.1 Promethearchaeota archaeon
GTGGGCAATATCGGGCTTAAATTGTTGGACAGAATTGATGATATTTTGTTGTTTATCCGAGACGACCGCTTCGATGGATACTCCGAATTTCTCCTCGATTTCTTTATAGATCTCTATTAAGACTTCTGCGGGCGCACTCTCTAAAAGTCGAGCGAGGAGTACGTTATCTGTAAGTCGATCCGTAAAGATCCATAATGCGGGCTCGCCCTCGATTGGTTGAGCGCCGTCTAATGAAAGAAAAATCCTCTCATTATTGGCTACCCCCTTTCTGACCTCGGTATTTTTATGTTGAAGTCCTGCCATCTCAAAATATTGGCAAATATTCCGAACGGTCCCCTCCGAAATTGAAATTTCCCAATCGTCCCAAATGAGCTCGGCAACTTGTCTATAGTTCAGATGATATTTGAAATGGTGCTGGATTGCTTTTGCCCAGACTTCGACCGAATGCCGTTTGCGTTTAATGCATGAACTATGGGTCATTGGAAATGCTTTATGAAGGTCACAATCAAGGTTTGTACATTTATAATAATTGGTAATCACCCAAAGAGGTCCCTCAAGCGTAATTACTTCTTTTCCCCCATCATTAAATTCATGGGTTAACTTCTCTCCACAAATTGGGCAGACTATTCCTTCCTGTGCCTCCCAATAGGTGTGGACGGAATCTTTTTCGATATACTGAGGTTTAGCTGTCATAGGATGATGAGTGTAGCCACAAAGAAAAGGTTTTACATCTAAGATAGATAAGGAGCTCATAATTTAAGACTCTTTTTGTCGGGTGAGTATGGTTTGATTACGTTGAAAAAAATAAGAATATTTTAATACTTAATTCTGATAATAATAACTAGACAATAAGGAAAATGATGACAAAAATAATTTAATAATCATAAGAAGAATAATTAATTTAGGGCGGTTTGTGAAACAATAGAGCGCCCTACAATAATCGCTCGACTTACATTAGTTATTTTATAGAAAATCAATAACGGGTCTGAAATTAAATATTTTTATTAATTACTTAAACCAATATTTATGTAGAAAGAGTGAAAATTTATTATTATTAATAATGTGGAGGAAAATATAATGGCTATTTATACACCTATGTTTAATGAAATAAGAAAATTTCTTTATAAAGAGATAGGTAAATATTTGGCGGCTAATAGGAAAGCAAGAATTAATGAGATAAATAGATACATTCGAGATTTGAAGAAAGTGGAACCTGAAAAATATAGACTTATCAAATTTACATACAGTATGCCCTATAGTGAACAAATTCAAAAAGTTTTAGTAGATATGGTGAGGCATAATTTAATTGAGAAGACAACTAAAGGTTATCAATTAACCAAATTAGGAAAGAACTATGCATCAACAGACGAAAAATGGATATAAATAAAAAAATCGACAAGATCATTAACCATATTTTTGAAAATTATGGTTTTTCTGAAACAATTTCGGATAAACCGCGGTTACTAATCCATGATAATATTCATGGGACCCTAAAATTCCAAGGATTTGAGAGAAAATTAATCAATTCCCCAATTATTCAGAGATTAACTCATATAAAACAAATGGGTTTAGCTAGCTATGTATATCCTGGAGCAACTCATAATCGATTTACACATAGCTTAGGTGTTTCTAATCTCTCGAAACGAATTTATGAAAACATAAAGGATAATAACCAAGAAGATATAAATACTTTAAGATTGGCTGGATTACTTCATGATATTGGACATGGACCATTTTCACATTTAACAGATAAGGTCTATAGTATCGTAAGTAGTTATCCAAAAAAGTTTCCCGATAACTGTAACGAAATATTCGATGAACCAGACAGAATAGGGATAGAAACTAATATCCATGAGTATATTGCCTTTCATTTTATTGAAAATAAAAGTATGAAAGGTTTTTTAAAAGATTTATATAAAGATGTTAATATAAACTTAGATTTAGTTCCACTATGTATAACTGGTAATCAGATACCATATAAAAATAAAAATAATAATTATTCTTTTGATTTGGATGAAGATGATACTCTTCTTATAAAAATTATTAATGGCTTTTCAGATGCTGACAAAATTGATTATATTTTACGAGATTCACATTTTACGGGTTTACCACTACCAATTGATTTTCAAAGGTTATTACCTTTTTTTACAACTATAAAAAACCATGATTCATTTGAATTAGGTGTATCACAAAAAGGGGCGAGAGCTTTTCATTTATTACTGCAATCTAAATCAAAAATGTTTCCTACTGTTTATCAGCACCATACCACTTTAGCTTGTGAATCTCTTTTATTATTTGGAATTGTAAATTCAATTTATAATGTTAAAGAATTCTCTTCTAAACTAGATAAAGAAATCTACATACCTATAAAAAGTCCAATTGATCTATTATATTATACCGATTATAAACTGCTAAATTATTTAAAAATTATTGAGAATCCAATTTCTAACGATGTTATTAGAAGGTTATTTACAAGAAGACATTATCGAATTGCTTTAAGAGTGTTTCTATGGGATTTAAAAAGAAGATTAACTATTTCGTATGATGAATTTAAGAAAACTTGTAAGAATGGAGATAATATAGATGAGTTATATGATAAAAAAGTCTCAAGTTTAGAACGAAAAGTTTTTGATTTTGCTGAATTATTTACTGATCCTGATAGTATTTTTAAAATTAAGGAACAAATATTTGAAAAAGTATCTTGGAATGAGATTGAAGAGAAATTATCCCAAGATTTAAAAAAAGTTGAGAAAAATGTATTAATTGAATATATTATTCATATCGCGGTAGCTGAGGAATATCACAATAGACCTTATACAGAGCCATATATAAAAATAATTGACGTCTTTACAGGAAAAAAAGAATTAATAAGCTTGGAAGATATGGGATTTAGGGGTCCTGATGATGAGGAGATTCTCCAAACATATTTTTATGTTTTACCTGAATTTTTAGATATTTTAAAACCTCATATAATTGATTTTGTAAAGAATTATTTTGATCCGAAGTATTTCGAATAGAACATCAATAACGGCTTAATGCTCATTATAATTCTTTATTTTATTCTAATACTTATGATCACATGATAATAATCTTTGTTCATTTATGTAATACAATCATCAAGACAATAACAAGGTTGAATCAAAAAATTAGCTTCTTAACGATATCTCTAATATCTTTACTTACGAGGTATAGTTGTATATTACGTGCTCCACCAATTATTTCTTGAACTTTTGCTACTTCCAAGGATTTATCTATTTTCATATTATCTGTGAATGCTATCCCTCCGCATAACTGCTGAGTTTCGTAGGAAATCCTATGTGCTAAATTTGCTGCGAGAAATTTAGTTCCGGAACTGAAAGCGGCATTATATTTCACGAATTTCTGGTCTTCATATTTCAAGGTTTTCTTGTATTCTGTAGCAGATTTAAATCCGAGTTCCGTAGCTGCTATTAACTCCCTAAATAATTTTGTAATGGGGAATGAAACTCCTTGAAATTCATAAAGACCTTTTGCATTTAAATTTCATGATAAGAAGATTTTTTGTGGGTATTTCAGTATAAAATGATTATTGCTTTTGCGAAATTTAAATGTATCGCGGGAGTTTTTTTATTTGCACCCAATCATGCGTACCATAATCACTTTTCTCATCATTTTCAACCTCACCATTAAAATATTCAAAATAATACTGATCTATATTCAATGGTTTTCCATGATGACGAGGGTGGTTTTTATAAGCAATAGTACTTGGACTTTTCCATAGATATTATCGAGTAAGACGAGAGAATATTTTCTTATTTTGGGTTGATGAGCAATTTTTATAATAACTTTTAAGTTATTAATACAAGATATTCTATCGATTATTTTTTATGATATTTTTGAAAAATCTGAGCTGGAGTTAATTGAAACATTTAATATCTTTCTTTTTTAGGTATATATTTAAAATCCAATAAAAATAGAGAAGATTGAATTAAATTCTTATCAATTTTCTAATTCTTCAGAGAGAGACCTCAATCAACGTAGAAAAAAGCATATCGGATAAAAAAATTGATTAAAAAACTCCCAATATTTATTGTTCACCAAGATTTTTTATGATGTTGACTCTTTTCTTCTTCTAAATCTTCTCAATCAGAGATCGAATTTTAGAGAATTTTGATGATATTTTCCATCTTCATTTGAATTAATTGAGGGGATCTCCATTTTCTCAACATTCTCAAAAATTTCTGAGTTTAAATATCTCTTTATAGAATAATAGTCGCAGTTATTCTAAAAAAGGTTAAAACACCATGAAAATTAAGAATAAATTAGCAATCACATTAGGAGCTTTAAGTTTTTTAACTTTGTTCCTTCAGTTAGCTTCTCTAGGATTTTCCTATCCTGGAGGCGGTGCTGGGACTCCATAAATAGGTAAAAAACCTCTGAAGGCTCACTATAATTTTATATTTTATTTTTTAATATTCAATTCCCGCACTAACGGTTATATGAATTCTAATATTATATCTATGAGTTATAATTTCTAAGTAACTAAGAAATATCAATTCAAAACGTTAGATTCTTGACAATGTCTCTAATATCCTTACTTACGAGATAGAGTTGTATATTACGCGCTCCTCCTATAATTTCTTGAACTTTAGCTACTTCTAAGGATTTATCTATTTTCATATTATCCGTGAATGCAATACCTCCACATAACTGCTGAGTTTCGTAGGAAATTCTATGAGCCAAATTTGCAGCGAGGAATTTTGTTCCGGAACTGAACGCCGCATTATATTTCACGAATTTCTGATCTTCGTATTTCAAAGTTTTCTTGTATTCTGTGGCAGATTTAAATCCGAGTTCTGTAGCTGCCATTAGTTCAGTAAATAATTTTGTAATGGGGAATGAAACGCCTTGAAAATCATAAAGGGGTTTTCCGAACTGAGTTCGAAAATTGGTATATATTAACGCGGTAATTGCTGTTAACCACGCAATTCCTAAACTCGATCCAATTATCGCATTGCGTTCTGCAACTAATCCCGAAAAAAGATTTCGATATCCAATTCCTTCATCTCCTACAATGTTCTCTCTTGGGACTTTAACTGAATTAAATAAAGTTTGGCTGATCTGCACCCGTGGAATAGATTGGATTCCCAATCTATTTGTTTCAATCCCTTCAAATTCACGTTCTACGAGTAATTGATACATGGTTCCACGGGGATTATTTCGATTAGATACTCCATACACCACAAAATAATCCGCAACTGA
>WJIN01000239.1 GCA_014730295.1 Promethearchaeota archaeon
CTCTCAATGAGCTTGGAAAAATTATGCTATAATTATCAAATAAAGAAAACCTAAAGTTAGAATATAGAGACCCAAGACCAGGTGATATTCTTCACAGTTATGCTGATATTTCGAAAGCTAGGAATATGCTGGGATTTGAACCTCAATACGACCAAAAAGAAGGATTAAGGGATTATTTTAAGTGGTATTCTGAAAAATATAATATAAACATAGAGATTGATGCTGACTAGCTTATTTCTCTATTAGTTGGATAATAGTGTAAAATATAATTTTTAGAAAAATTTAAGATAGACATTTTCGAAAAATAAAATGGCTAATCAATTAATATATTTAGTTGCTGGTGCTCGACCTAATTTTATGAAGATCGCTCCTCTAATAAAGGAATTTGAGAAACAAGATATTCAGTATAAACTCGTGCATACGGGACAACATTACGATTATGAAATGTCGAAAATCTTTTTCGATGATCTCGGTATTCCCGAACCCGATTTTTATTTGGGTGTTGGATCTGCTTCACATGCTGTCCAGACCGCTAAGATTATGATTGAATTTGAGAAAATTCTTTTGGAAAACACACCAGATCTCGTTATAGTCGTAGGAGATGTAAATTCCACTATTGCTTGTGCACTCGTTGCAAAGAAATTATTTGTAAATGTTGCTCATGTGGAGGCAGGTTTGCGAAGTTTTGATAGAAGGATGCCCGAAGAGATAAATCGAATACTTACTGATCAAATTTCAGATTTATTGTTTATTACCGAAAAAAGTGCTGTTGCAAATCTTATGAATGAAGGCATTGAATCTGATAAGATACACTTTGTTGGAAACGTGATGATCGATACTTTAGTATCTAATCTGGAAAAAACACATAATTTAGATATTCCTAAAAAATTTGAGATTAAACCAAAGAAATATGCGCTCGTAACCATTCATAGACCTTCCAATGTCGATAAAAAAAGGGATTTGAGAAACATTATCGAAATACTCAATACTATTCAAAAAAAAATTAAGATTATATTTCCGATCCATCCAAGGACCTCGGAAAGCCTCAAAAAGCACAATTTATTTGAACAATTAGTTCAAGAGAATTTGATCCTTACCGAACCCATTGGATATCTGCAATTTTTAAACTTAATGAAGAATACAAAAATGATTTTAACAGATTCCGGTGGAATTCAAGAAGAGGCTTCATTCTTAAAGATCCCGATTATAACATTGCGGGAAAACACAGAACGTCCAATAACCGTTGATAAAGGAACTAATGTATTGGTGGGAACGGATAAGAAAAAAATTGAACGCATCGTCGATCAAATTCTCTCGGCAAGCTTTAAAAAAGGACAAGATATCGAAAAATGGGATGGAAAAACATCTCAAAGGATTGTGGAAATAGTTAAAGATTATCTAAATATGTAGTAATGATTTTCCAACTATTTGGAAAGTCTATTTTATTTCTCTATAGACAAACCAAGAAAATCTTAATCTAATTAGTGGTTAAAATACTATTGATTATTCTTCATGTGAATTAATCCATCGGTTAGGGTATAAATCTTTTTCTCGTTTCCTAAGAGTTTTTTTAGTTTTGTAATATCTAATCCGACATTAGTGGGGCGCTGAGCAGTTTGCTCTAAATTTTCTATTGGATGTATCAAATCCATATCATACTCAAAAATTTCGGCACATTTCCGCGCCATTTCATACCTGCTTAAAATTGAATCCCCCGCGGTATGATATATTCCTTTTTGGTTCTTTTCGATTAATTTAAAGATAATTTCAGCCAAATTTACCACATATGTTGGAGAATTTATTTGATTTGTCACTATGGTGATTTCCTCTCCTTTCCGAAGTTTTTCTAAAATCCAGGTTATAAAATTGAGCTTTGTATCGTTCCAGCCGTACAATACCGCAGTTCTACAAACCAAGAATTCAATTTCTGCATATAAAATCGAGAGTTCAGCATGAAATTTTGTGAGAGCATAATAACTTAGGGGATTAGGAATATCTTTCTCGTTATAAGGAGTTTTAGGTTTTTTTCCATCGAAGATAAAATCTGTTGACATGAATATCAGCTTAGAATTGATTTCGGCGCATAATTCTGCGATGTTTTTGGGAGCTTCAAAATTAATTTTCTTGGCAAGGTCGCGCTCTATTTCACATTTATCCACATCTGTCATTGCTGCGGTGAGGATAATTATTTCTGGATGGATATATTGGATATATTCATACATTTCCTCCTTGTTTGTGATATCCAGCTTTTTGAAAGAGAAATTCTCGGGAATGTTAGAATTCTGTAAATCAGCGGTGTATATCTCGTATGAATTTTTATACAAGGAATTTTGGTTATAAACTCTTAGTAAATTTTTCCCTAAAAATCCGTTTGCCCCAATTATAAGTAATTTCTTCATTTTTAGCGTTGACCATACTGTTTTTGATAATATGTAAGATATTCCTTAGTTATGACATGTTCCAACCAGTCTTGATGAGTGAGATACCAGTCAACCGTCTTTTTCAAACCCGTCTCGAGTTCTGTTTTCGGGTGCCAATTTAAATCCTTGGTAATTTTAGTATGGTCAATAGCATATCTGAGATCATGTCCGGGACGGTCTTTTACTAACCGTATCAGAGATTCGGGTTTATCAAGAAGTTTTAACAACTTTTTCACTAAATTTATATTAGAAATCTCTGAATCTCCCCCAATATTATAAATTTCCCCATCTCCCGCTTCCCACAAAACCTTTAAAAGCGCATCGCAATGGTCTTCAACATAAATCCAATCCCGCACATTGATTCCCTTTCCGTAAATTGGTAATTGCTCATCATTTAAGACATTGTTTATCATCAGTGGGATTAACTTTTCGGGAAATTGATAGGGTCCGTAATTATTTGAACACCGCGAAATATTTACAGGAAGTCCGTATGTTTTAAAGTAGGAGCGTGCCAGAAGATCTGCGGAGGCTTTACTGGCGGAATATGGACTATTCGGATTGAGAGGTGTATTTTCTGTAAATGCGGGATCGTCAAAATCAAGAGAGCCATATACCTCATCAGTCGAAACTTGAAGATATTTTTTGATTCCTTTTGCTTTTGAGAGGTTCAATAAGGTTTGTGTTCCCACGATGTTGGTATCGCAAAATATTTTAGGGTTTTCAATAGAACGATCCACGTGGGATTCTGCTGCAAAATTGATTATGTAGTTAACATCTTCCTTTTCCATGATTTTTTCAATTGAAAAATAATCGCAAATATCTGCTTTATAAAAGGTATAGCGGTTTAGGTATTGTTCTGTGAAATTTTTTAGATTTTCTGGATTTCCCGCATACGTTAGTTTATCAACATTAATAATGTTAATATTTTCCTCATTGGTTAATGCGTATCTGATAAAATTTGACCCAATAAATCCCATTCCGCCTGTGACTAACACGTTTTTCATGAATGATTTATTTCCTCTTTGGATTTTTATTTGGCTTGTTATCCCATTTTTATGTCCCAATCATAATCTATCTTATCTGTATCATAAGGTAGCCTGTATTCATCTGGTTCGTCGTAATCGTAAAGTTCTGTGGGACAATTTAGGACCATCATCATCCTCCCACCGATGGCTTTAAACCCGTGCCAGATATTTTTTGGTATTGACACCAATAAAGGGTTTTTTTCCCCAAAAAAGATCTCATTAATCTCCCCTTTGGTAGGGGAATCTTCTCTGTCATCATACAGCACAAGTTTGGCGTTGCCCGAAATACAGACCATATTATCAGTTTGTACTTTATGGGAGTGCCATGCTTTAACTACTCCTGGAAAGGCAGTGGTGATATATGCTTGGCCAAATTTCTCAAACATTTCCCAATCAGAGCGAAGGCATTCTTGTAAATACCCTCGATCATCAAGGATAGGATTGAGATTTTTCTTGATTACTCCATCAATTAAATTCATAATTATTCCATATTACTCTTTTAGTTTTGAAACCTTGAATAGTTTTACTGTTATTTTCGATTTTGATCGGGTTTATTTTTTTCTTTTAATTGGACAAATTGGCTTGATTTCATTAATGTGTCAAAGGTTCCTGCATCCGACCAAAATCCTTCGACAAATATCGCTTTGGTATTATAATTCTTGATATAATAGTTATTTACGTCTGTTATCTCGAGTTCACCTCTATCTGAATATCCGATTTCCTCCATCACATATTCAATTACATCAAATATCTTCTCATCATACAAATATAAACCCGTAACGGCATAATTAGTCTCTGGCTTTTGAGGTTTTTCTACAATATTTTCTATTATATTTTCTTTA
>WJIN01000028.1 GCA_014730295.1 Promethearchaeota archaeon
ACGAAGATCTCTTGATCCAACGCAATTTATGAACAAAATCTTTTTTGGTCGTTCTCTATCCGAAGGTCGGATAAGATGACCATATGTAGGACCATTTGGTGCTAAGACCCGTTCTAATTGGATTTGAGTAATCACATTATCGTATATTCCATATCCATAGTCGTCTCCTTGATAGAGGTCCCAACCAGTCGCAACGATAATAGTTCCGACTTCGAGTTCCTCAATTTCCTCTTGCATACTGAAATCAATAGATTCTTGATCACATACATCGACACATCCAAAACACTCAACACATGAGTCCCTAACAATATCATAAACTGCTGGGACTGCTTGTGCGAATGATATATCAATAACCTTACGGGCCGAAAGATTCTCATCAAAATAATTTGGCACATATATAGGACATGCATCAGTACATTGACCGCAGCCTGTACATGTATTTTCGTTTACATATCGTGCTTTTCTTTTGACCTGAACCTTGAAATTGCCAATATATCCGTCCACATTTACAACTTCGCTATAAGTCATGATATTTATATTCGGATGTCTATTAGCTTCAAGCATTTTTGGCCCCAGTATTCATATTGAACAGTCATCAGTTGGAAAGGTACGATCGAGTTGTGACATACGACCTCCAATTGTCGTTTTCTTCTCAACAAGATGTACTTTATATCCTGTATCTCCTAAATCGATTGCTGCTGATAATCCTGCAATTCCTCCACCAATAACTAATGCTTCTGGCTTTACTGGAACTGTTTTGGTGGGAACATCTTCTAGTAATTTTGCTCTTGAAATTCCGGCTTTAATTTGCTCAATTGCCTTTAATGTAGCTTCTTCTTTTTCTTGTTGATGAACAAAACTACAATGTTCTCGAATGTTTACAAATTCTAAATATCTTGGTGGTAATTCTATTTCCTCCAAAATCGCATGAAAAACTGGTTGATGTGTTTTTGGAGTACATGCCGCGACAACAACTCTGTCAAAGTGTTGCTCCTCATGCTGCTCCTTAATATAGGCGCTTCCACCCTCAGTACACATTGAGAGATATTCGAAAGCCCATACATTTTCTATTTTATCAATCTCTTCTACGATTCTTGGAACATCCAAAATTCCCGCTATATTAATACCTCAACGACACACAAATACCGCTATCTTTAAATCGTTGGTCTGTTCTTCAGACAATTTATCCACCTTTTAGTAAAATACTAACCTCCTTGTAGCTTGAGATTATGTTACTTGTATATTTAATGTATATTATTTTAATTTAATCAATTAAATATCTTTATTAATTTTAATGCTTATTAATCTAATTTGCGGGTATTATAATAATGGAAATATTATTTTGTTTTTACGACAATTTTCTAAAATATAATGACATTTTCACCACTATTTTTGAGATTGATGATCAAAATTGATAATAGAAATTGGGAATTAAAATTCAATAAGAAATTTTAAAAAAATCGGATTAGATGTGTCCAAAGCAGAAATGAGGGCAATTGAAGAACATGCATTTGAAGTGGTGTATCAAAACCTAAAAATGATGGTTATTTCAATTTAAACAAAAAAAACCTCAAATACCAATATGACCGAACCATAAAAGCCCTATTTTTAGCAATATCGAAGCTTCATATCGCCACAACTTTACGTGAAATTGATCTATTTTTCTCACTATCAAATTCCGATGAGTCATTCTATTTTACGGCGGTGATTTATAATGATTATTTCACTGGAAAATAATAATAAATTTTCTCTCTCATTTATCTTATATGGGAAAGAGCAAATAGAACCGTATGATAGTAATGAAAAAAAAAGAGTAATTAAGCTGAAGGACCCGAAACTACGAAAAATCAGGAAGAATCTCAGGGAAATATTACTCAAAGTATTGTCTCAAATGATAAATGAAATCCTTGACAAGAAAAAAGAAATAAGGAGAGATCCAGATCTGACCTATTACCAAAAACAAGAAAAGCAAATCGAACTTGAATCAATTATTCAAGACTTCAAATTAGCGAAGAGTAAAGCCCACTCTCATGCTCTACTTGTAAACGAATTGACATCGACCTCGTATATAATCCTGTGTTTGAAGCATGGTTTTGCGAGGAGTGCTATAAATTTAATAGCCGAGGGCACTCAAACTGGTATCCGTAACTTTCTCTAAATTTGTTTTGATTTTTAATTAAAAGTCTAATATATTTAATTGTTAAAATTAACAATTGTTCTAAATATTTGTTCTTAAGATCAATCATTCAACTATTAATATCTATTGATATTTCATTAGTAAGAATCCGCATATTGAATTTGGTAAATTTTGATGAAAATGTTGCCAATCTGAAAAAGAGTAGTGTAAAAGATATATCTAACTTTTAGTTTGAGACCATTTCAGCTCAAATTTCTATGAAAAGCTCATTAAAACATTTTTCAGTCTCCAAATTCTTCGCTATCTTTTTTTTAAGAATTATCTTCAGAAATTAATAAATTTCCAATTATGGGTGATTTCTCTTTAATGTCATTGATAAGAAAGTTAAGGTGAAGGGATTTAAGTTAATTTTTGTAAAATTATAAGTATAAATATAAGAATTATAAAACTATTAGGAACTATACTAAAAATTTTATACTTCAATGAATAGTTCTTAGAGGTATTTTTTGTTGGAAGATAATAATAAATATTTAAACAATTAAATCTAAATGATAGATATCAGAAATGACTGAAAAATCAGAAAATAATTTTGAATATATTCTATTTGAAGATCTTAAAAATTATATAAATGGATTAAAGAAAGAAGATTATGGATTCTCCAATATACTAAGCAATAGAATAGTAACCAATGCCACCATAATTGAATCAAAAGAATTCGCTATTTTAGGTGCTATTTTAAAGGAAATCACTTATGAGTTTAGATATTATAGACAAGAAAGTGAATTAAGGGAAGGAATAAAAACTTTAGAAAGACTTCTTAACAAATATATTAGTCAAGAGTATTTAGATCTGATGGAAATAATTAAAGATTATCAAGATTACTTCAAGAAATATAGAGATATAATACAAATAGATTATGAACAATATACTACTAATATTGATTTCTCACTTTTCACCGTTAGATATTGTATTAATTTCTTATTAAATGAAATTAGTGAGCAATCACTTCCTCCGAAGTTAGATATTATTGCTTACGGCATTTTATCTGAAATTAATAGAATTTTAAAGAATACTGGTTCAACTCCTCACATTTTAATGTTGAAGATTTTTTTAAGTTATTTCAGTAGATTAAATGAATATTATAGGTATATTTTATTAACTGAACAAAAATCAACTAAATGGAGCGAAAATTATAAAAAAATTAGGGAAAAACTAATTTCCGGATTGGAAAAATTCAATAATGACGAAGAATTTCTACTATTTATTACCGAGCTTATTTTTGATATATGTAAACAATGGAGATTAATGTTTATGAGGTTTTTGGAACTACCAAAACCAAGGCTATCAGAAAAACCCGTTTTTGTTCCAGAAGATATAAAAAATAATTTGGAATCAATGGTGTCTAATCTAATATCTTCAGAATTGGAGGATGAAGAAAAATGACTGAAGTTGCAGAAAATTTAGCTTTCAATCAAATCATTAAAACATTTAAAGAATCTAATCCTCAAGTGGAATACGAAATAATTATTCAAGAATTAGGAAGATTAATCACCGATATTTACATTAAAAAAATAAAAGATTTTAAAGTTGATAAAAAGCTAGACCGATTCGAACTAAAAAAACTCGATTTACAAAAAATTCGACACACAAAAAAGGGTAAAAAAAGAGTTAATAAGAAAATTAGGAAAGAACAGAAGATAGACAAATATCACAAACTACGGCAAGAGTTAAATCATATTTCTGATCTAACCTCTCATCGATCTTCTATAAAAATACCTGAGAGGAATTTAATTCAGTTCAATATGAACAGTACAGATTCAATATATATTAAGAATGGGTTTTTTTACAATAATAAAGATGACTATTTTAATTTAATCTCTAAAAATAAATCTCAAGACATCGACATTGATAAAGAAGAGATCGAAGACATCAACTCGATACAAGAAATCGATTTTGAAATAGATAACCGTACAAATTTCAAAAATAAAAAAGAATTAGAAGATGCAAATCGAATAATTAGACCAAGTAATAAGTTTTCCCATCAAAATATTAGAAATAAGAGATTAATGGATGAAATTGGTTTTTTAAATGATCCAAAGGGATTTCATATAAAAACCGAATTAGATGGTGAATTATTGATTGAACAAAATCAAGCGAAAGATCTAGTTAGTAGGCTAAAAAAAAATGAAATAGATGAAAAGCTAACAGAATTTTATCTGAAGGATGATTCAGATATTAAAGATTTTACAAAAGGATAAGTTAGAATTGAAATATTAGTTACTTTTTATTTTATTAAGATCAAAAATCATCTTAATCGTTCTTCTTGACGGTTCTTGATTCCTTTTGAGTGCTTTTTCAATTTTATCTCCATTCCTGTTATCCAGATATTCAAATCCCAATTTTTTATAGAATTTTAAAACTCGCAGTTTAGTTAGAGCATCAACTATTACTAAACGGCAACCAATTCTTTTGGAAATGGATGAAGCAAGTGAGATACATTTCTTCAATAATTTCGAACCAAAATTTCTACGTTGAAATTTCTCATCAATAGCTAACCTTCCCAGTAATAAGCATGGAATATAACTGATTTTTATATTGTAATCAATTATTGTTTTCTTAAACTTGATACTACTACAACAAACAGCAAAATATCCAATTATTTGTACTCCCTCTTCCTCCTTGAAATAATATAATTGAGAATATCCATGTTCAATAAAATCGATAGAATCTTCAAGGAAAAAATTATCTAAATCAGTATTTCCTGATTTAAAATTAAATTCAGAAATATTATCAGATGGTTTTAATCGATGAAATTCTGTCATTTAAATTACTTATAATTATTATTGTATAAAATCATTATTAATTTTTTTTTAAGTTTAAATATGATTTAAATACCGTCCTTTTTATAATGAAAACTATAGATAATTACATAGTACCGAATTCATCTTTAGAAGGTTATTATTTTTACTACAATTTTCTAAAATATAATAACATTTTCATCATTATTTTTGAGATTGATGATCAAAAGTGATAATAGAAATTGTAAATTAAAATTTTCTCTCTGGGATTAAGATTAATTATCTATGGTATTTCCAATTTTAATACTAAAATTTATGAACTAATCATAAAAATGAATACCTTGCTATTTTGTCTAATATATCCAAAGTAGTTCGCTTTAAGGGGACAACAGGAGTATTGAATTCTTTGTATACTATAAATTATTTAATCCACTTTGGTAACTCCCATGAAATACCACAAGGATGAAAATTTCATTATCTCTGAATATATTATCCGATAATTTCTATAGAGAATCTCTCTTAAGTTAGGATCTTGTTTTTCTGGAACTACTTTCCCAAGTTGAGGGAAATGTTTTAATCGTTTAACAGCAGAAAATATCTTTTGGAATTAAAATCCTTCCATTTGAAGAGACTTTTTGGGTTATTTATTCTTTCATCTAATTTTTCATTTCCTATATTGGTATTTCACTATATAATTATAATTATTAGATCTTTTTAAAATAATTAGATTTAAATGATTTTATCAAATCCAGTTGAGGACAATATCCCACTACTTTCCCAATCGACAGATTGGATGGATATATTTAAATGCGACGACTGATATTTTGTATTAATAAAAATAATTGTTGAAACTTCATGGTACAAAATATTAGTAAAATATGGACTAATTTAAACGGTTTTAATGTAGTCCATATTCCGTCTAAGTACGTGGGTACCATGAGATCTCTTATTTTAGAGAACTTTGCAATAAAGGATCTTACAGTATCCGCTATTAAACTCTAAAATAACACTACAACAATTACCTACGCTGCTTTCTCGTTTTTACATTCTCTCTCATGCGCTAATCGCCTAATTCCTCTCGAGGTCTTAGAAATTACCGCTACCTTTTCTTGGCTACATTGAATATCCGCTAATTCATTTCAGAGCTATATTTAACATTATTTTTATTGTAAAATTTGAATAATTTATAAAAAAATTGAGAAAAATGACCGAAAAAAAAGAACAAGTAATATCTGAAAAATCAGGTAATACCGCAATGGAAGATGCAACGGAGATACAACAATTTAATAATTCAAGTTCTTCCTCAGATTTCAAAATATGGAAACATAATATATGGAAGGTATATTTATATGAAATTTTCATAGCCTTCCATTTAATTTCAGGTGTACTCATTCCTTTCTTTGTCGACTGGGGAGGACTTGAATTCGTCGAAATAATGTTTTTACAAAGTTACTTTACTACAATGATATTAGTGTTTGAAATTCCTTGCGGAGCAATC
>WJIN01000029.1 GCA_014730295.1 Promethearchaeota archaeon
AAAGATGGTAAATGGAGTACTTAAAAATGCTAAGGATAAAGAGGGGAAAGTTATTTATCGGATAGTAAAAGATAAGAAAATGGATGATGTTTGGAAAATTCCCTGTATGCAACCTGCGTCCAAACAATGGACGGGATATCCTACCCAAAAACATCATAGATTATTAGATCGTATAATCAAATTAGGTTCTAATGAAGGAGATTTAGTAGCAGATTTTTTTTGTGGATCTGGAACTACATTATATGCAGCAGAGAAATTGAAGAGAAGATGGATTGGTTGCGATAATTCACAATATGCAATCTATCTTACTAGAAAACGATTAATAAATTTAAAGACTAACTCAAGGATGAATACTACTAACCCCTTTGTTATCTTAGCAGAATTGACAAATAAAAAAAGAAAAATAATTGAATCTGGTTTCTTCGAAAAGGATCTAAAAATAAGAAGAAAAAAATAATGGCTTAATACTATTTGTTATGATATTCTATTTTCCAACAAAGATAATTTGAAAGAGCTTCATTTATGATTTCTCCGACTTCATTCAAACTTGCAGCAACGTGATGAGCAAATCCTCCCATACATACCTTTTTAAGTAATTTTTGCAAATTTTTTATCTCAACAACACCATATCCACCAAAAGTGTCAAGGGGATCTTCTATATATCTTCCTTCTGTTATTATACCTTTAATATTACCCGTGATATCCTCAGTGTCAATTCTTAAAAGGGTACAAGGTTTTGATTTTATTCTCCCTTGAATTGCCCCAAATGTATTTTCTTCTCCATTAAATTCTGCCATTATTGGATGGATTGTCATTCTAGTGTCTTTAAAAAAGGATTTAGGTAAATTACTACAATGGAATAGAACCATTTTATTGGGATCTTCCCCGTAGTTATTGTTCCAGTCTAATATCGCAGAAGGTGTTTCTGTTGCAACTTGTAAAATATACATACCAACTAGTCCTGCAATATCCACTTCGCATGCAGCTGGTATTAATTCTTCACTGAAAATACTCATTACGGCACAAGGAACTATTCCAAAGTTGGAAACTATAGATGGCCAACATTGAAATGCAAATCCGTCAAGCTCCTTTTGTTCAACCCATTCTTCCACAACCACAGCAAGTTTTGCTAATTTATTCAAGCCTTCTTCGGGAAAAACATCGGTTGAAGTATATGATTTTATAAATTTGATTTTTTCTGCAATTCTCGGGTCATTTGATTCCAATCTATTAATAGCGCCAAAAATTTCTGAAAGATCTATTGGTTCAACAGTTATTCCATTGTGTTGAAGTATTTTCTCACTATATCTTACAGTATCAAATGCGTTTGGTCTGGTGCCAATCTGTCCGAAACGAGCATTTCTCACCGATTTAACGACCCTACAAATTTTATCAAATTTTTTTAATTCTTGTTTGAACATATTTGAGTTAATAGGGCAAGTATGTTGTTGAGTAAGAGTGTAGGGTATTCCGTATTGATTTAGTACACCACATACGGAGATTTTTCCACAAAATGCATCTCTCCGATTAGCTCGTCCCATTTTATCTTTTGTGTCGGATGACGCTTGAATTAATACCGGAACATCTAATCCGGACAACTTTATTGTATCTGCTACACCCTTTTCATCTCCAAAATTAGCAAGTATAATTAAAATCCCATCAATCTTATCTCTATTTTTTTTGAATAAGGTAGCGCAAACCTTAGCATCCTGATATGTTTCAACTGCTCCAAATGGAGTGTCTTCCTTGTTTAAAATGATATGTTCAAATTCTTTTTCATTTAATACATTAATAATATCCTCCCTACCTTCTTCGACTAAATGATCGGGGAAAACATCCCGATTACTTACGATAACCCCAAAGATTGATTTAGATACCCTATGTTCTATAAACGACATAATAATTTATAGAATTTTTATACACATAAATTTTTCTCACTTTTTACTATAATAAAAGTTAAAGTCAAAAATCTACTATTAATACTCAGAACATTGAGGATTGAAAAAATGGAAATTATCCCGGCGATTGATATAAGTGAAGGAAAATGTGTCAGACTTTTTAAAGGTAAAAAAGGTACAGAAAAAACGTATTTTGAGGATCCATTAAATGCGATTGATTTTTGGATTAATAAAAAAGCTAACAGAATTCATATTGTGGATTTGAATGGAGCATGGGGATCTGATATTAATAAAGAACTTTTATCAAGAATGATTAAGAAAGCATCAAATAGAGCAGAATTACAAATCGGAGGGGGGATAAGATCAGTTGATCAAGCATTAAATCTGATCAACCTGGGCGCAGAGAGAATTATTGTTGGAACCCTTGCTGTTACAAACCCAGCTAAATTAAAAAAATTAATAAAAGAAATAAACCCTAAGAAAATTATAGTCGCAATTGATTATAAAGACGATATGATAGCCACACATGGCTGGACTGAAAAAACAAATGTAAATGTATTCAGCTTCGCTAAGAAATTGGAAACACTTAGGATCAAATATGTTTTATTCTCTTCTATAGAATCTGACGGAGCATTTACAGGACCCGATATTAAAAATATACGAAAATTGGTAAATCACGTAAACTTATCAATCTACGCAGCTGGTGGAATTAGAAATACAAGTGATTTAAAGGAATTAGAAAAAATTGGAATTCATGGTGTAATTGTTGGAAAAGCGTTCTATGAGCAAAAAATACCATTTGATATTTTCCAAAACTCTAAATATAATTAATACCAATAATTGTAATAAAGATAATAATCAAAAAATTTAGAAATTCGATATTGATGAATCAAATATTTCTAGAACCATATTTATTAGTTTTTTTTATGGCTTTATTGTTAGGTTTTCTTCACACAATCCTACCATGTGAAGATAAAGCAATATTTTTATTTTGGTCTTTAGGAATTTCTAAAACACCATCAAGAAGTCTTCAAATCTTAGCTTTATACGGATTAGGATTAATCTCATCGAACTTAATAATTGCATTAATAACTATCTTCATAACAAGCATCCCCATTTTTTTTGGTTTAATTCCAGATCCGAATTTAATAAATTTTATTGGAGCCATGTCTTCAATCATTGCTGCGTTAGTTCTACTGGTTTTTATCACTCAAGGAAAATATAAACCGCATGCTAAAACACCAAATGGGGATTTTCCAAATAATTTGAATTGGGAGAGTCCTAAAACACCTTATTTTTTTGGTATCCTTGCAGGTTTTGCACCCTGCATATTTGAGCTTATCATCTATACTCAATGCGCACAATATACAATAAGTTCCGGAATGATTCAGGGGTTGCTAATAGTATTTTTCTTCTCAATAGGGACTTTTATTGGATTATTTCCCTTAGCTTTAGCAAAATATGGTGGATCTCATATTATTAGACGCAAAAAGGATAAAAGAAGAAGAATTATTTATGCGATGATTATAGTTATCATAATTTTTAATATTATCATAATAATCCTCAGTATTCTTGATATAAATGTCTTTCCCGTTGATGATTTAGAGGTATCAATAAATATAATCATGTAATGTCTTTTTTTATTCTAACTAATAAATTAGATATATAAATAAGTATTTTTATATCTTTTTAAGATTGGACTCCACTAAAAAAATATATTGATGAATTTTCTTATTAATATAGATAGTATAAAGATTAAATATTAATTTTCAAACATTTTTATTAATTTATAATTAAAACAATTATTCTAAAAAGAAGAGGATAACAGAAACAATGAAATGCTTATTTTGCGAAAGCGAGAATATTGATTTTACATGTGAGCGATGTGATTCGAGTTTTTGTATAAATCATATAGCAACTACGGAACAATGGGAGTGCAAGAAGCATGATATCAAGTATTCAAAAGCGAAAGCAGATGAAACAAATTATCGATGTACTATTGTTGAGGAGAGCAAATGTCCTGAATGTTCTGGGACTTTACAATTAGATAAACTCTCTTCGGGTCAATACTACTTAAATTGCACTCAATGCTCGTGGAATTCTTATTTAAAAACACCCGGTCTATTCTTTGCCAGTAAAGAAAAATTAGCGCGAGAAGCA
>WJIN01000240.1 GCA_014730295.1 Promethearchaeota archaeon
CAACAAGGGCAACAACTGCAGATCCCATCTAAATCTGCTTTTGGATCTAAATTAGTATGAAAAACTTTATGGACTAAACCCTCATCCTCCGCTTTTTTTAATAATTCTAATGCTTTCTCTTTAGAAACGGGTTTTGCAAAATCGTTTTGTATACAAAATTGTGCGGTTCTGCCGAGAAGGATGCAATTCTCCCTCAAATCCGTTCTCTGGCAAGGCTCCCCAATCAGATCTTTTTGATGCCTACAATAACACACTGCTAAACCGATGGTATCTTGACTTTCCAGTATTTTTTCTAAATCTTCTCGTGGCATAACAGTATCTTGACCCGAAGCAATCTCTTTCTCCACGGGAACAACTCGGTCGGTTGCAACTTTATAACTTTTAAGCATCTTCACGGTTTTTTCATAATTATTTTGTGTGCCCTCTTTCAAGTTATTAAAGACTTTCTGCCAATCTCTTCTCGTTCAAAACGCTTCATCGAAAGGGCTTCTTCGGGGCATGTCACAGCACATAATCCACAACCCACACATTTGTTTCTATCGATTACAGCTACATCCCCCACGGTAATAGCGCCAAATTTGCATCGTTCGATACACGTTCCGCATCCGAGGCATTTTTCTTCATCTACCTCACTAATATAATTAGCTCTTGCGATCGCTCGAGGATTATCATAACGTGTTAATCCCCCGATTGTTCCACAACAGCACTCACAACATGCACATAGAATGGTCGTATTATCTGCTACATTGTCCGTACAATGTACTAATCCGATTTCTGAAGCTTCCTTTGTTATTTGTTTGACTTTTTCTTTCGAAGCTTTTTCCACTCCCCCATCATCGAGATCAAGTATCCCCATCGCCATTGGCCCCATTAAAATGCAATTATGGATGGGATATTTGTCTTTACACTTTCGATCACCTTCAATCTCTTTTCTCAATCTACAAGGACAAGGAATCAAGGCAAAGATATCATGTTGATCGATGATATTATAGACTTCCTCCAAGGGGTAGATATGATCTTTCGGTTCAATCATTTCACTCACGGTTAACACCCGCATCCGAGGATTACCTTTTTTACTGGTTTCCCACACCTTATAATATTTTTCCTTTTCAAAATATTTCCGAGATAAATTGGCAAAGCGTTCAATATCTTCACTCGTGTAATTCCTTTCAAGGATAAATGGCGCATCGTGAATCATTAAAGGATTTGCTAACGATATACGATTTCCCAAACTGAAGATAAAGTTTCGTTTCGCGGGTTCTTCTAGGACTTCCGTGATTTCTTTTTTCGAGATACCTATTTTCTTTGAAATTTTTCGAGCCGATATAGATCGGGGAAAAATACTTAAATGTTTGGCTATTTTTGCGACTTCTGGATTATACATTAGACTCAGATACTCTAAATACGTCTCTGTAGGCTCTCCATTCTCATTCGTCGGACAGGATTGACTTTTTTTTTGAAGCTTTTTTGCTATCTCCAACAAATCTTTTTTATGTTCTTCTGATTCTATCATCTTTTCTTAACCATATTTTTATATTTTTTATATTGTTTAGCGTTTTTTTAAAAATGTTTAATTAAATAATATAATCGGATGATTATGATTATACTGATTAATACATTATTCACAATTGCTTTCGAATTAGGATATATAATAAATAGTACAATTCCTATTATCAAAGCTCCCATTAAAGTAAAAATAGTACCGATTTGAATCCGAATAGACTCCTTGTCAGTGTATAATTTCTGTCCAAAAACGATAAAAGCTAATCCAAAAATTAAATTATAGCTTACCATAACAAAATTCGGATTTATCGGGTATCCTATCCAGGCTAACATATAAAACAAAAAACCTATTCCAAGTCCTTTTAGTATGACTATTGTGAAATAGCTTAATTTTTCTGGAAGATCCATCATCTCAAACTTGACTTTCGCAGTAAAAAAGATAACAAAATTAACAATATTTAACATAATAACTATGGTCATCAAAATATTCAGAATAAATCTATCTTGGGTGGAACCCTCCAAGATTAAGGTTGAATAAGTGATCGAATTTAAAAAGGAAACAGTTGTAGAGAACATAATCACAGGTTTCTCTAAAACTGCTATAGTCCCATTAAACTTTAACATAAAATAGGATAATAAGAGAACAAAAAAGGCAAAAATAAATGCAGTAACCGTAGGCTCTAATAATCCGAATGCTAAAATTCCTATAATAACATGAAATATTCCGGTTAAAAATAACAATTTTGAACCAATAGATACTCTTATAATTTCTTTATTATAAGAGTTAAGCTCACGCCCTTCTTTCCTTGGTTCTTCAGATACTTTGAGTTTTAATTCTTCTTTTAGATCCATATTTCGATACGCTCCTTTTAATTTACTCTACTAATAATCCAAAAAATCGTTCCATATAATATAAACTAACTTGCGTGGTGGGTTCATTAGGATTCCAATCATATCCATGACTTCCAAAGGGAGGTTCAATGGTAATGATAATATTATCCTTGTCCTCCATTTTCTTTGTAAAATCATGCATATCTTCTTCGATATAAAAAGCTAATGCGTCCTTTTCGCCTTGTAAATACAAAACTGGGGCAGAATCCTTATCGATATAATTGATTGGAGAGTAGGCTTCATACCATTCGGGATTAGAATCGGGTGTCCCATCGAATGTATATTCAAGATTAAAATATTCCCTATAAATCTCGGGAAAGTTCTCATAAACATTTTCTACATCCACTGAGGGATAAAAGGGAGCGATTCCCTTTATGTCTAAATTTTGATTAAATGTATCATTAAAATAAATATGATTATACGCTAATCCCATAAGCGAGGAGAGATGCCCTCCCGCGCTACCCCCAGTGAGAAATAAATTCGAGAGATCACATTTATAATCCTTTTGGTGATCCTCTAAATAATACGTAAATTTTCCGATATGATCTACCATATCATCTATTCGATAGCCTTGAGCTGAAAGTCCGTATTGAATATCAAAGACCGCATATCCTTGAGAGGCAAAATATTTACATGCATATTTCGCATATCCTTTATCTCCTGATTGCCAACCACCTCCATGGATGAAAATAATTACTGGATAAGGCTCATCCCATATATTATCGGATTTAATTGGAAAATAAGCATCAAATTTGAATTTGTCCTTTACATCAGATTTAGGACGGTCAATTTTTAAAAAGACTACATTTTCTTCAATGTTGCAAGACTTTGTAGGCATTCCAAAAAAGTAATTGCTAATTGAATAAGGATTTGTTAGGAAATGCTGTTTTAAATCATCGTCTATCTTACTCATATAATTCTCCCCAAAATTGTCTTGAAATTGTGTTTCTGCGTTAGAATAGACATAGGGAGTTGTAATTAGGGGCAATAATAGAACGGATGAAATTATGGTGCCAGAAATAATCAACCCATAAAAAAACTTTTTGCTCTCCCTTCTATTGCGAAGTTTTAGTAAGATAAACACTGCAATTATAGTGATTATAGAAAAGCTGGTATAAAAAGGATATAACAGTAGTGAAAAAAGAACGTCTATTAGTCCAAATATAAGAGAGACTAATACCAATTCTATTAAGAAAAATCCAAAAATCACCCAACCTATAGCACTTATTTCAATAATTAGAATGATATATTTTTTGCTCTTGGATTTATTACTTTGAGGATTAAGCTTATTAGCAGAAGAATTTGACTGTTGATGTTCTTTTAGACTAGCAGATCTCTCGATGTTCCTTAAGTTTAACCAACTCAGATAAATTCCTATTGAAAAAAGCGATGTATAGCTAAGAATTACAATAATTATTTGTATTGTTTGCAGTAGGATTTGATTGGGAGAGAAACTAACTTGGGGTAAGACAAAAAATATGGCTGAGATAATCGGAAAGAGAGCAGATAATAATAATGCAAGAATCAATACGCCCAAATAAATCCAACCAACAAGATTTAAGTTTTGGGGGGAAACTGATTCATTTCCTTGGTTGAAAAATACGATCCAGACAACTAGGAAATTAATAATTAGAGTACAAACAAGAAAGATATCCCCTATGACAGATACAATTGGGAGAAATAAAAAATGTAAAAATAAAAAGAGGATACTTCCTATATTTAAGCCAAGAGATACGTTATATCCAATTTTTAACCATTCTATTTCTTTATGCTCTCTATTTTGCATGATGGGTTTGTATTAGTTAAATTATAGATTTTATTTTGGGGCTAATCGTAATTTCATCCGATCTTTCCCTAATATAATTTCCCCATTAAAAATATCGCTTACACCCCTTAGATATAAGGATTCCACTTTTTCATTAGGAAGCGGAGGAGTAATATGCACAATCACGAGTTTCTTTACGTTTGCTTCTTTTGCTAATTCTGCGGCGACAACGGGTTCCATATGATAATTTTGAATATCCTTTAAGATTTTAACAAACCGTTCGAGATTCATTCTTTTCGCACCCTTTATTAGGTTGTTGATCATATCATAGGAAATTGCTTCACTGAAGAGTATATCGGCGCCTTGACAATGTTTAATTAAATTGTCTGTTTTTATGGTATCTCCCGTTATGACAACAGTATTATTTTCAAATTCGATTCTATATCCCATCGCAGGTGAAACAGGTGAGTGATCTACTTCAAAAGCATATACTTTTAAACCATGCTTGTCAAAACACAAAACTCGTTCATTCGGCTTCTCTATTGAAATTCTCTTACCTATCATCCGACTATTTTCTCGAGCAAGAATTTCCTTGCCATGATGAGCAATTCGATATCCCGTATCTAATTCATAGGCTGTTTCGAATCCGCGAACGACTCTTTCTACACCTTGAGGGCCATATACTTCCAACGGATGGTCTCTTCCGTTCACCCAAGAAAGCATATTAGCTTCCCCCAGATCACCAATATGATCGGAATGAAAATGAGTGAGAAAAATCGCATTCAAATGCGCAGCAGGAAGCCTCAATACATCAACATTTCTATAGCTTCCGGGTCCCACATCAATAATAATGAATTCCTCTCCGCCCACGATACCGATGCTAGATGCTACTCTTACATCATTGTTCATGGGTCCGCCAGAACCGAGTATAAAGATGTGTAATTTACCATCTCTAAGAATTTTGTCTTGACTTATCATATTTTCCCACTTTTACTAATTTTCTTTCTAATTTTGTTTTTTTTCCTTTAACCTTTTTTCCAATTCTTTAATTTTTGGTCTTAGGAAAGTAGTTCCATTATTTATAATATTAGCAGCAATAAATGAAGTTTGTTCTTTTGCACGTTTCTTTAAAACTCTTGATTTTAATTTATAGGTTTCTAAGAGCAATTCATCATTACCTTGTTCAGTACCCTTGATTATCACATCTAATAGGTGTAATGCCATCTGAAGATTCCCCTCTTCAATATTTTTTTTCGCTTGTTCTATATATTTCTGTTCATCTGCTATTTCTAAAAGTTCCGTAGCAATATCTTCCGATTTAGCTGGGAATAAATCCGTTGGATTTCCCGTATCATACCACCCATGATAAAGTCTGTAGACTGCATGTATCGCAAATTCGAAACAACCATAAATAGGTGCTAAATATTCATGGTTCTTTAACCGATCTGGGTAAATCTCCACCAATTCATGAAATATCTGTTCAAACCATTTACCTTCATTCATTCGTTTAACTACTTCATCATGTACAAAATTTAATGCTTCAGCGGTGACGGATAATACTTCTTGGACCTTATTTTCCCCTTCTATCAAGACTCCATGACCCGGGGCTAACCATTCTGCATGTTTCTCAAGCATTTTTTCCATTGCTAATGCCCATCCTTTAGGATATCTTTGAACTTTAAAGGGATTTCCAACATTTGGAAAGTGGCTGACCATAAGATCACCCGCAAATATTACTTTTTTGTCTTGGATCCAAAGCCATATTGCATCATCGGTTTCCCCATATTCGGGATAAAGTTCTAAATTATATCCGCCAAACTTGAACTTATAAACATCATTTCCTCTTAAAACAATTGTAGGCTCGAGCTCTTCATGAGAAGGGAATAATTTACCCCGTCCCTTTGTGAGAGCCGAAAATTGCTGCTGATTAAGCCACTCGTGATATTGATCTAACATATTGTATTTTTTAAATCTTTTTATACAATTTTCATGGGCGATAATCTCTGGCATTTCCCAACCCTTTTCCTTGACTTCCTTTATGATTGGATCAAAACCATATGCATGATCGATGTGTCCATGAGAATATATAAGATATTTAACTGGTTTTTCAGTAATCTCTCGGAGCTTTTTAAATGATGGAGGTGCAAGGGGTTTAAGTGGCAAATCAAATATAATTAAACCTTCCTTAGTTTCAAAAACACACATATTTCCAAATGCAGGTATCATATGGCAGGTACCATCTGCAAATGTTTCTGGTGGTATATTTCCCATCATTGTATCTGCTAAGTTTCCTGTTAATTTCATTAGTCTTATTCCTCCTTAATTTTTAAAAATCCTTCCCAAACGGGAGCTTATTATAATGTTCTTGTCTTACATTTCTCCAAAGTGTTCATATTTTTTTAACCACTTATTTTTTTTGTTCATTACCCATTGCTCCCGGTCTCGTGACATTCCGAGGGATTTCGCGCTTCTCTTTATAATATTTTATCGCAACAGGAAAGGTAGCAAGATGTAGTTTATCGTATATTTCCTTTCCCGCTGCTCGATATTCTTCTTTACTATTTTTATCTACCATTTTTATTTATTCCTCTTTTTTTATTTTTATTTTTACTCAATCTTTTGCTAAATATAAAAAACGCTCCATATAATATAATTGGGGCAAATAATAATGCACAGCTTGCGAATGACCGTGGCCTCCAAAAAATCCTTTCAATAAAATGCAAATGTTGTCCTTTTTTAATATTGCTTTTTGTATGTCCTCTGAAAATTTTAGAAGTGCTAATTGGTCATTCGTTCCATGCACGAGTAAACATGGAGGATCATCTTTATCAACTTGCTTACTCGGTGTTATTCGATCGAAATATTCTGGGTTGTCCTCTGGATTGTTATTATCAAAAAATCCATAATCTTTCATTGAACTTTCTTCGTAGAAATACTCCATATCATCCGCAGGGTAAAGAACAACTGCTCCAGAAACATTAAGATATTGTGAAAAATTCCATGCTCCAGAATTATATCCCAAAGCGCTAATCGCGCTTAAATAACCTCCCGCAGAGCCCCCCATAAAGTATACATTACTGAGATCTGCTCCATAAGATTTATTGTCAGCTAAATATCTAGTAAAGGTAGCGATATCATCGATCATATCATCAACAGACCAATCACCAACAAGATCCTCGTCAGGAGCATTAAAATCAGTATTTAATTCTACTCTAGTACCAGCAAACACTTCAAAGAAGTTAGCATCTAAAAGGCGATATTGGATATCAAAAACGGTATAACCTTGTGATGCAAAATACCTTATCACATTCATATCTGCAGTACCTTTATCACCTAAAATCATACCTCCTCCATGAATATGTATAATTGTTGCTCGTTCTCCTATATAATCCTTTTTAGGATAATATACATCATATCTGAGCTCGTAATCTTTTCCCTTGTCAAAAAGAATATCTTTTTTCACCTTATAATTCGAATCCTCTATTTTAGGCGTTCCAAGATAATACCAGCCAAAATTAAAGGGAGCGTTTAAAAAAGCTTCCTCCAAATCGCTGTCGAATGAATTCCACTTAGGTCCAAAACTATCTTCAAATTGCTGATTAGCATCTATTATTGTAGCAGGAACTGAAATGAGAGGTAAACTGTTGATAACTATAAGGATTAAACCACATAAAATGACAGTATTTTTTACTCTTCTACTTAATTTTTTCTGGTTTATCTTCAAAAATAAAATCATTAGCGCTGTTATTGAGAATATCGCTAATCCTGTTAACCAAGAAGCAAAAATACCGATTACCCATGTAAATCCAACTCCAGGTAAACCACCTGTTAGGACTATAAAACTAATAAAACCTAAAACAATAAACCACAAAATGCAAAAGATATTAAGGATAATCGTAAAAATACGACTGATTTTCACATTTTTTATTAGGGGAGTAATCTCCCTTTCTATTTTAAGAGTCTTTAAATTCAATGAATTTATTATTATAGATATACTAAATATTGAATAATATATAGGATAGGCAAGGAATGGCTGAATATATTCTCCTTCTCGCCCGACTAATGAAAAAATTCCTAATATTATTAATAATAAAAGGATGTATGTCAACCCTCTCGCTTCGGATTGAATAAATTTCTGATATTTGTCAGATAAGACAATTAGATATAGAATGAGGGAAATCGCAGCCATTATTAAAATACCTGTGATTTGACCAAGATTTGCTTGATTAAATCCTAAATGTTGCACTAAGGATAAGCTTATAACCGCAAGATTAAGAATAATGGACAAGAAATATGATCTCTTTAAAAAATCGTTGGAGTTCCTAATTTTTAATTTCTTTATCGTATTTCTCATCTCTTTTAAGTTATCATTCATCTTTCTTTAGAATTTTCTTTCTTAATAATGGCCAGACCCCTGGCTCATTCCATTTTCCAAATGTCTTTACAGGCCCTAATGTAGCATTTAAATGTGGTATGCCAAAGGGTGAAGGATTAATCTTCTCTCCTGCCAGAAAAAGATTATCCAATACCATTTCAAGCTTGGATTGGGGAATTGCAAACAACATTTCATGATCCTGAACACTCGCCATAACCCGATCACCCATCCCGGGAACCACAACTTGGCATTCATTAGTTTTATATGTTCTGATAATACCTTCCTTACAAGAGGATTCCATACCGTTAAAATGG
>WJIN01000241.1 GCA_014730295.1 Promethearchaeota archaeon
CCATAATACCGTGTACGGAACCAATGAGAAAGCAATTTTTTATATTATGGGTTTACGCCTGCTCTCCTTTTTGGTCTATTATAAATCCAGGAGAACGTCCATTCCCATGCTCCTTCATTGCCTTAACAATTTTCTCTGTATGGGGACGTTTTTTTTTCTCTGATCTTGAAAATATTAATGATTTTTGGGTATATATTGGGGCTATTCTCATTTTCTTGTTATTGAAGTATACTATACAAAGAAAATAAATTCACTAAAATAATCTATATATATGAAATGAAAAAGGAGGATTTCTATTCTTTTAATTCCCAACTCTCATTACCCTTTTTAGAATCAGATGAATCGGTGTTTGATAAGATTTTTTTAGTTCTTAAGGAGAGATTTAATCTTAGAGGGGGCTCAGAGCAGATGTTTATAGATCTCGGAGCGGGAAATGGTCGTATTGTTATCCATTGTGCTCTAAATTACAATATCATTTCCAAGGGAATTGAAATCAACCCCCATTTGATAGAAGAAGCGAACGAAAGGATTGAAAAGCTAAAAAAACAGCAAAACTATACACCTGAACGATATTTAAAAATAGAGATGGAACATGGAGATCTATTCGAAACGAATTTAGCGAAATATGATTTTATTTACATTTTTTCACTTCCGACAATGCAAAAATACCTTAATCATATTTTCAGAACGGCGAAATCCGGTGCGATAATTATTTCATATAAGTATCCCTTAGAGGAGTTTGAGTATCTAAGGGAAGCTCATCAGATAAGGATACCTAAAACAGAAAATGACATAAATATCTATTTTTATCGTAAGATAGAGAACTCCATTCCTGATTCTGTGGGTTTTAAATCTTTATGATGGAAGCAAAAATTTTGTCTAAACACAAAAACCGCACACACCTTCTTTTTATATACGATGCGAATAATCAAAGAGTAATATCAAGATCCAAGTAGAAGAAAAAAATGGCATCGAATGTATATATAGAAAGGACACATATCGAAAAATTTTTTCAGAGAGATCTTGATAGGTTTTCCATAAGTTCGGAAGAATTGAATTTCCATGAGCAGAAATTTAATTTTATTTCCGAACTTCTATCTTTCTTATATTCTCAAATCAGCAAGAATATAATTCAAGATATTGAGAATTTAATCAATATTTTAGTGGATATCCCTAATAAAAAGTTTGAAAAAAATATCTTTAGCGAATTTAATTCTTCTTTAGCAAAAGTTGGAGATTTTGAGGTGACATTCACTTTAGATAAACAAGCCATCTATAGTGTTGAGGATTACTTGAGAATGCTCAATAAAGTAAGAGAATTGACCACCTCTTGTTCAGAATTAAGCCTTCATGAAAAAGCAGAATTATGTAAACTTGAGAGATGTTTTATGAAGAATTATCTAAAGGAAGTAAATCAGAAATTATCATAGTCAAGATTTCAATTTGCAAATATAAATAAATCCGCATGCTTTTGAAGGAAGTCACTACTTTTTTATTGAGTTTTCATTAGTTCTATTTAACATGTCTGATTATGAATTTGATTATGCTTCACGAATTCAGAAAGTTCGAGCCTTATTAGAGCGCTTAGAATTAAATTTCATTATTATTACCAATATACAAAATCTTTATTGGTTAAGCGGTACAGCACAATATGGTGTTTTACTCCTCTCGGCAAAAGAGAAGCCCGCTTTATTTATCAGAAGGAATTTTTTCAAAGCTAAAGAAGAGGCATATATCGAGAATATAATCGAAATGAAAAAGACTTCTCAAGTAAAGGAATTCATACTCAAACTGACTAAATCTCTGGATAATTTAAGAATTGGAATGGAACTTGATTCCTTACCCGCATCCTTTTATATTTATTATAAGAAGATGCTAAATGGAGCTGAAATTACAAACATTGAGCTTGATGTGCGGAAATTAAGAATGATTAAAGATCAGAAAGAATTAGATTTATTCAAAAAAGCAGGAAAGATTGCTCAGAAAGCACAAGAACGAATTCTCGAGGTATTAAAGCCAGGGATTAAGGAATATGAAGTGGCTGCCGAGGTTATTTATGAAGCAATCAAAAATCAATCAGTCCATTTTAGTAATGTTAATAATACATTTGGAGAAAATTGGTTCATAGTGGCAAGCGGAAAGAATTTATGGACACCGAGCTATTTTCCTATTCTATCTGGGGAAGGTCTTTCAAAAGCAATACCATATGGGTATTCTGTCCGAGAAATTAGAAAAGGAGATATTATTATGTGTGATTATGCGATAAATTATAGGGGATACCATGCGGATCATGCTCGTACTTTCTATGTAGAGACATATCCAGAAGGATTTAAGAGGAAATATCGAATCTTAAAAAATGCGTATGAAGAAATTAAACAGGATTATTTAAAAGCCGGAACTAAAGTCAGTGAAATATACCATCAAATGAAAAATATATTAAAAAAAGAAGGACTGGACAAGTTTTTTCAAGGAGATGGTTATTATTATCAAGGTCTTGGGCATGGAATTGGGTTGGAACTTGATGAACCGCCTGCGATCCTTCCCAATAATGATTTGGAACTAAAAGAAAACATGGTCATTGCATTAGAACCGAAAATTATCATTCCGGGATGGGGAGCAATAGATTTGGAGGATAATTTTATCATCAAATCCAATAATGCAGAGCAAATCACTAATACACTCTATTTGTTTGAATAGCATTAGATTAGAATTTCTGAATTGGAATAAGAATGTTTCTAATTAATAGTGATTTAATAAAATTAGACTAAAATTTAAAATAGCAAATAACGTTTCTTTTACCATGCTAAATCATCGTCTAATAGACCCTCCTAAAGAGCCGGAACAATTTGTCGTGTCTGCAGTGAAGTTCTTACGAAAATATGCACAAGATAAGAAAGTTTTTTGCGCCTTATCAGGGGGAATTGATAGTTCTGCTACATATCTTCTATTAAAAGAAGCGAAAATTGATACACTCCCTGTATTTATCGACCACGGGCTCATGCGTATTATTCGAGGCGTGGAAGAACGAAAATATATAAAAAAATTATTTCCGAATGTAAAAATAGTTGATATTCGTAAGGATTTCCTACCCAAGATCTATGGGGAAGGAGACGCTGAGAGAAAACGAGAGCTATTTAAGGAGGCTTATTCTGAGGTGATTAGCAAAATTATAAAAGAAGTAAATTGTGACCTTTTAGCTGATGGTACGATCTTACCCGATATTGAAGAGAGTTTTGGTGTGAAGATACGCGATCTTAAGGAAACGATGAGTTTAGAGGAGGAAAAAGCATTAATGGAGCAGAATAAAGAGGGATTTATAAAAAGCCAACATAATCTCAATATACAATATGAGGTGGATGCCACCCTACAACCGGTAGCGAGTTTAACAAAAGAGGAGGTAAGAGAAATATTAAAACATTTCGGAATGCCTGCCGAATTAGTATATCGAAAAGCATTTCCAGGTCCAGCATTAGCAGCCAGAATAATTGGTCCGGTCACAGCAGAGAATCTTGCATTTGAAAAAAAGGTGCATGACATTGTTGAAAAATCTGTGGAAAATCATTATGAGAAAAGATATGGGAAATTTATGATAATTAATAATCAAGGAGAGCAAGAACCTTTTCAAGTCTTTGCTGCTATCGCACAAAATATCTTAAAAACTAAGGTCACGGGGATAATCGATGGAAAAAGGTCTTATGAATATCCTATACTCATTAAAGCGAAATGGGATTTTAATCGATTGGTAGAAACAGCATCACATCTTAAAAAATATTCTCGCCTTCTTTATGAATTAGGGTGCAATCATGAAGGTAAGTTTGATGTGATTATTCGCAGTGTAAATAGTGTTGATGCCAGAACTGCCTCCGTTACCGAATTCTCACTCGAATTTCTGACAAAAATTTCTAAGGAATTATTAAAATATAATGAAACACGATGCGTTTATTACGACATAACCTCAAAACCACCCGCGACAATAGAATATGTGTGATAGTGAAGCAAAAAATAAAGAGATATTAAATAAAAAATTAAGTTATTGAATTTTTGAGCCACAGTTTTCGCAAAATTTCGCTTCAGCTCTTAATTGATGACCACAATAAGGACAATAATTTCTTTCTCCTGAAGCAACTCTTTCTACTTCAGCTGACTCAGATTTAGGCTCTTTTACGGGTTCATATTCCATTTTCTCTCCTAAAATAATTTCTCCGGTTTCTGGGTTAAATTTATATCGAATCTGTCCGCTCTCTCTTAGATCTAATAATACCCGAAGGACATCTGAAGGTTTTATACCTACTTCCAATGCAATATTCTCCAATTTATGGGTTCCTTGATAATTTCGTTCTGCTATCGCTGCTTTCACGGATTTTTTATATTTGTAATTAGTGTAAAGTTGTTCAAATCCTCCTAGAATGATGAAAAAAGCGGGAATAAATAACCAATAACCCCAAGCACTTAATCCGATAAAATCAACATCAATCGCTAAAAACACAAGCGATAATATTGCGACAAAAAGAAAGACAAGCCCGCATCCAAATGTCCCGATAGCCGCCTCATACTTCCCTTCTTTATACTCTCTTTTATAAGAAGAATCAGTCAATAATTTCACCTACCAATTAATATTTAGTGTTTAGTATTAATAATTGAGATTTCTATTTAAGATATTCATAATCCAATTTTTAATAAAAAGTTCATCTTTATATAATAGATATTTCAATTATACACTATTTTATCCTAATTCTGCAGTTTAAAGCATGGAATCCAAATAGATTTTGGATTTGTCATAAGTTCCTATTGGGAAGTAAGTTTAAATATTTCTTAAGACCGATATATGATAAGAAAAAAAATCTTGAATCTTAAAAGGGAAAATTACAATGAGTGAACGTAAATGGTGGCATCTCACATTTAGTGAAAAATCCAGAAAATCGAGAAAAATCTTAGCGATCTTTTTACTTATATTAGTAGTCTTGGGCTATTTAGCGTTTTTCGCGTTGAATGCGTATATTATTGCTTCTACATTGTTTATTAGGATAAGTCCTCAAGGATTTACAAGTGAAAATCCTGAACCAGATGTAATGATACTTAATGGGACCTTCCTATTGGATAATTCACATTGGAATTCTATAGATATAACAGATTTCGATTTGGACTACACCTTATATGCTAATGATACTCTAATAATTCAACAAGAAAGAGATCCGATTACTATTCCTCGTCAAAAACAAACCAATATTTCAATCGATCTCAGCTTTAATGCCTCAGAAATGACCTCCGAACAATTTAATGCGATAAATAGTAGCTCATATTTGATATTTGACGTAAGCCTCTCATTCAAATACTTTCTATTTGGATTCTTTGTCAATGTAAAATTAAACACCAGCTTATTGGGGGGATAATATGTCGGACTTTATCAATTATAAAACCTTTTTCCGCAATTTAATAATTGCAGGAGTTTTAGGATTACTAATTCCCTATCTAGTGTTAACATATGCGATTCCCTCGAACGCGGTTTTTAATTTTCCACTAATTATGACTAACGGAATCATTTGGCTCGCAGGATATGGTGCATTAGGTCTTTTTGCAAAAAATACCTTTTATCGTTTTTTAATCGGGATGGGATATGTGGCACTTATGGCATATTTTTACACAGTCGGGAGCAATTTCTTTACGATTTTCATCCCTCATACTGGATTTGGATATATGTTTGCGAGTGGTACGATTTTTGGTATCCCTATAGCCGTCGGATACAACTACGCTTGGGTTGCGGTTGTGATCCTTATTCTCACGGGTCTGAATGTTTTAAGAAAGTTCATTAAACCCGTTGAAGAGAAGCCTGAGAGAGTGGAAAATTAATATTAAATTTTCTAACAATCATTTTTTTTCTTTTTTTATAACTTAAGTTAACCAAATTCCACTGATTATACCAATCTCTCCATTCAGATTGATAAAATTTTTTTGCCTAAATAGGAGAGATAAGAAGTCAACAACATATCCCATATAACACCAGGTCGCAAAGAGTATATTTAGG
>WJIN01000242.1 GCA_014730295.1 Promethearchaeota archaeon
AAATAAAAAAAGAGAGCATAGGAGGAAGTAGCGACTACGCAGAATTCGAGCTGGAAGAACCCATCAATGAGTATCTCTCGCTTAAATTAGAATGTGGAATTACCGAACTGTATTACAAGGATGAGCTGCTTACCTATTGCGACTATTTGCCTCATAGCCTCGAGGGTATCACTTCCCATGAAGGCGCCATAGGAAAGGGGGTGGAATTAGTAGCGGATACCGATCCTTCGGAATGGTCTCAGGAAGATTTTTTTTATCAGTATTGTGAAGACTTTCGGATATGGGTAAATAGTACCTATCGAGCGAATGTATTGCCTCTCGCACTCTCGTTAAAAATACTAAGAAAACTATATGAGCAGCAAGTCCCCTATTCTCAAAACGCTTATGAAGAGGTACTTTCCCATACCTTAAAGCACGGCTCACGATCCATGCTCGCGGTGGTATTTCAAGGGTGCCATTTGCCGTTATTAGGAAAGAAGAAGATGGACGATCTCGTATGGCAATATAAAGCCAAGATCATACGGTTTTTCAAGGGCTCACTTTCACGAGCAAAAGATCGTACTGCTGGGTTTTCTTGCTTAAGACAATTAGGTTTCCCTTCTATTTTAAATGATCTCCTTCACGAGTTTCTGCAAAACGGTCTTAAAGATCTGAACCCCAAATCTCTTTATCACTTATTGCAAGACTTCCTTACTTCCTTCTCACGAGCTAAAGCGTTTTCTTATATCCGCAAAATCCACGATGTAATGGAACGATGCATCTTTTATTATTATCCCTCTCCCTTTATGAAAAGTCCCCGGGAACGACGAAAGAAGTTCAGAATCTTTTATCATCTCTTATTCTTAACCTTAGAGAGCTATTTTCCGAGGAGACAATGTCAGCTTCCACATTCCGATTTTAGTGCCCGAACGGGATTTTCCCATTTTAACGAATTTAGGGAAAAAATTTCTTTAAACTCTGAAGATCTTAAATATTTTATGGGAGGAGATACTTATATTTTATGTACTCATCTTTATAACCCATATTCTCAGCTTATTTTGAAAGGACTACACCCAGATATCGAAGGTGTAATTCCTATGATATCATTAGAAGGAGATACGGTTTGCTATGATCTTATCGAATTTACGGATCTTCACCTCCGAAGTGATGTAGAACACGTGATTTCTAAAATGCCGACACTTTATCAGAAAAACTATTCAAAGTTTATGGCAGTCTTGAAAGCAGGTGATATCGTGTTAAATTGGATTTCAATTACGAAAGAGAAGCTTTTTCTTCTATTTACTCTTTATTCTAAGATGATCCCGGTATTATTTCGCTGTAAAATCTTCTCTTCTTCCCGTTTTAAGACTCTCATTGAGAATTATTTTCATCGGTCTTCCTATGAGGTTGAGCATAAGTTTAATATTAAGAGTGGGGCGCTTGCGTTGCTAAAAGTAAAAAAAGAGAGCCAGAGTATGTGGAAAACTCTGTATTCATATGAACGGGGCAAACCTATCAGCAGAGAATTATTTGTCCTTTTTCAGAAAATCTTTTTCCCCAAGGATGATATCGCGATAACGGAAATTACTCAAGTAGGGCTGCATTACCTTATTTGTATTTACTTTGAACCAATGAGCAATAAAAAAAAATAGAGGGTGCTACAAACACCCCAACACTTTATACTTTAGATGAAAACATAATTTACTATATGTATGAATAAAATTCCCATTATTACCCAATATCAAACTCTAAGTCTCCACGTTCTTTCAACTCGAGCTCGGCAAAAGAACTAAGATCATAGAGCCTTTTATAGTCCTCAACTTTATCTAATATCTTTTTTGATTGGACTCGGGCGCTTCCTTTATCCCTTGCGCGGAGAAAATCTTTTTTCTCTTTTCTAAAGGTTGCCAATAACTCTTTTAACTTTTTATATTCCTCATGAATGTATATTTCGTCGTTATTACGAATTTCTCTGAATCTGTTTAAATAGAAATTCCAATTCTGAGTCCAATCGGATTCTGTTTCCATTTGGGCTATTAAATGATCCACCCGTGATTGAATATCGGGTAATTTGATCTTTTGAAGATGCTCGTAGTGCTCTTGAATAAGGTCTTCAAGCCCCAATTTCTCCACGATATCGAACCGAAGATAATGTTCATATCTTTTCAATATTTTATCACGAAATTTCGAATCCTTTAGCGCATTCCTTTCGATAATTATAAACCGATCCTTCTCATATCTACGAATGATATATCCATATGTTATCAAGGCGTTTTGAACATCTTCATTCAAATTGATGTTGTAGGCACGATTCAAAATATTGAGATAATCTCCGGTCGGATATTTTTGTATATAGGCGATCAGAATATCGAGAGACTTTTCATTTACAAACATCTGGTCTTGATCTTTATAGTAATGAAGATTTTTTACAAATTGTCGTAAGTGAAATGCGTCATCGCGCTCGTTCTCGATAAGCTTTTTTTGCATCTGGTTAAATTGAACCTCATAGAAACGTTGTATATTTTTGTTAAAAAAGAGGGGGATATAGGTCTTAACTCTCTTAGCTATAGGAGAATTAAATATATTGTGTTTCTTATAGGGGTTGGGCTGCAATAAATCCAATGCGGAACTGACCCGCTCCTCTATGTGAGAATCAAATTCTCTTTTTGCTTTTTCAAAAATTTGTGTAATCCACCTAAAGATTTTGGAAAGAATTGCCTCGATTTCTCTCATGTTTGCTATTAGAGTTTTATAACGATCAGAAATATCTTCGACTTCCTCCTGAGATACCTCGCGAAAATGGCTAATCATTAAGTTTTCTAACTCCTCTCCCTCACTCTCATTGCGCGGAACTAGCTCTAAAATCGTTCTCATCTGACCTGAAATTCTATAAGTTTTTGAAAAATTAACTTCAAATGGAGCCACAGTCAAGATAAGACGTTTTAAGTTCCGCCGCTTGAGATAGGACGATATCACTTTCCCAAGCATTAACAGAATAATTATTAACAATGGTATCCCAAGGAAGATAAATGGATACATGGGATTAGTAAAATATAATATAAGAAAGAAGAGGACTAACCCAAACAAAATGATACCCACCGATAAAAGTTTGATATTAGGCTTCCACTTCTCTAGTTCTGTTTTACCGTGAATAGTATCTAACTGTTCTTTAATCTCTTTCGTAATTATTATGGTCATTGTAAATGGTTTATGTAGTTTATTACGAATTTATGTTGTGACTATATAAAGAAAAAATGAGGAAAAGAATAGAAAAAAAGGAAAATATAAGTATACCTCATACTGACAGACCCTACAAGAAGAACGGTGTGAAATAAATTCCCATACTCAGCATAAAAATCGCCGAGAGGAGGATAAAGCTTATCATCCCGATTCCCGCAGCTGTTAGTATTTTATCTGTTTGAATCATCTGGACTCGGTTTTTATTGTAGGTAGAGGCTTTATACATTATCCATATATAAAGAAAAAAGGATGATCGAGTCCCCGGCTTATCGCGAAAAAAACTGATTTTTGCTTTAAATACACCGGGTGCACATTATAGTATAACAAAACCTCTATTGAGTATGTAAGAAAAATAATTGGAAAATGTGAAACGAATGCAAGTAAAAAATATTGAACAGCAAATACCCGAAGAGACGATCCCCCGCAAAAACTCGATTTTGTATTTCTATATCTATTTCGTGGCGCAATTGATTTTCGTATTCGTTAATTCCTACCTCCCGATCTATTATTTTAAGTATCTGGCGGTGGATAAAACTCAATTGGCGTTCGTGCAGGTGATCTCCTATTCGGCGTTGTTTGCCAAACCTCTGATCTCGCTCTATTTTGACCGTGATGAAAGTCGCTTGAGTAAGACGCGGCAGCTGATGATCCTTTCTGCGATCGGTATCTTTGGCAGCTTTCTCTCCATCATTCTGAGCTTGGAGATATTACTCTTGTTTGGAATTTTACTTGGAGTCAATTTTGCCTTTACCGCAATCATCGATGTGTCGGTTGACAAGATGCTCGTAGAAACGTCCATCACGGAAAAACAAAAGAGTCGCAATACCTTATTTCTCCAGATGGGGTCTGTTTTGGGGGCGATTATAGTTCCAGGGCTTTATATGGTGGTGCCCTCGTGGTCTGTTTTCTTTGTCTCAGGAGCCGTGCTGGTCTTTCCGTTGATCTTCATCATGTATTTCAAGTCAGAATCGGTTGAGCGTAACCCCTCCGAAGAGACCGAGCAAAAGCCCGCATTCGAGCCGAATAGTGTTCGAAATATTGCGTTATTATGTGGAGTGGCGTTTTTACTCTATGCGGACCAGATCTACCAGTGGCCGTTGGAGCCGTTCGTGGTCTCGTTCATCGGCGAAGATCTGTTTTCGCTGCTCTTGATTGGGTTTATTCTCATCAATGGGCTTGGAATCTTGATTGCGGGGATGATCTCCCACAACTACGACAAAAAGAAACTTCTGCTGTATAATATTATTATAGTAGGGATGATGCTTATATTTGCTCCATTTGTAAATATTTGGGTCTTTTTAGGACTATATGCGGTACTGCAAATCCTGGCGGGGTTTTTAATTGTGAACTTAATCTCGCTGATGATAGATGTGAGCAAAAAACAAGTGTTGATTTTTCAGATTATCGCCGCCTTCATCGCCTTAGCGAAGCTGGTCTTGGTCCCAATTGGAACTTTTCTATCGGGAATTATCGATACCCAATGGATAATCTTCATCGCGGGTGTTTTGTTCTTATTTAGCGTAATTCCGCTGATGGGTGTTCATGCAGAATAATTTAATTCTATCCTTACCTTTTTCTTTCTTTCTTATTTCTTTTTTTCTTCTTTCCGTATCTATATTCAATTACTCCTTTTTGGAAGGGAATATATCATTTTAGTTGAGGTTCTAATCTTTCTGCGAAACTCGGCGCTCTTCTCAATATGTTCCGCTCCTAACAGCTCGGCGCTCTTGGTAAATGAATAGATCCTGAAATAGTCGGAATATTCTGAGACCACAATAAGCTTAAAGATCT
>WJIN01000243.1 GCA_014730295.1 Promethearchaeota archaeon
AGATCTTTAAGCTTATTGTGGTCTCAGAATATTCCGACTATTTCAGGATCTATTCATTTACCAAGAGCGCCGAGCTGTTAGGAGCGGAACATATTGAGAAGAGCGCCGAGTTTCGCAGAAAGATTAGAACCTCAACTAAAAAGATATAGTCCCTTCCAAAAACACTATGGTTCATTATTTGACTCCGGATTGAATGTAAGACCTATAGAAGATAAAAAAATAACCTATAAAGGCGATTAAATCTCTAATCTAATCACTAAAGTATTTTTCAGGCAACCCCAACTCATTCAGATGGATTTGATATTTTCCCAATTTACCACCATAATTACCCGCGGAAATTTTTACTAATCCTTTCATTTCGATGATTTCTTCTATCACTCTTTTCATTGTAAATTTAATGGTATCGAGGTTTAACGCGTTAAAAATAACCTCTGGAATGGATTTTACACCGATTGGTACCTTAAATTCGTTATGCGGAATCTTATTCTTAAGTGTTGGACAATAGGGGTGATTGGTGGTTGGACCGATTTCAGGATAATTTGTTTCGGGCTTAGAACCTGCAGAACATACATCGAACGTAGTACAAACATTCTCAATTGATTCAATTACACTGACCGCTTTCCTTCCGATGTTAATTCCTGCCTCAATCGAATCACAAAATAGCCACAAATTACCCCCCATTACGCCCTCAGCAAACTTAACATCTCTTTCTATTAAAAAATCATAGCCCATCATAATTGGAACTGAAATCATATCACGCTCATATTTTTGAATAATCTCCTCGTGTCCATCTCCACAATGTCCCACATTATCCATCATATCGAATTCGGTATTAATCTCAGACGGAAATGCTTCAAAAACCGCTGTGGTAGGAACCACAAGAATTCCTTGCCGAATACGCCGTCCCAGCTGGTCATATAATTTTGATATTGATTTCTCATTTGTTCCAGTTACCCATAGCTGAACAATAGCGCCAAATCTCCCATCTATGGTTTCATTTTTTTTGAGCCATTTTACAATTCCCCCTTCGGCATCTCCGAATACGGTTGAGGGTAGCGCGGTAAAATTATTGACCGCACGCTTCAAAAACTGTTCATCGTATGCCGTAACTTGTAATTGGACGACAAGTCCTTTAAACGCTTCGCAGAAAGTTTTTTCAATCATGTTTGTTCACTTTTTTTAATCTACTTTCAAATTAAATCTCTAATACTTTTTAGATCTATTCTCCTATTTTAATTTTTCATGTCATCTACTTCTTTTTATCATCTACCTAATAATCTGATAAAAGATAATAAACAATTAAATTCATTAAAAACAATATAAAATAATAAATATTACAATTAATTCGAACTTCAAAATAAGAATGCCCCAAGGAATATTTATATATGAAATCGCTCCGGAGTTTGGTCCAAATATATTAGCAAAATATTTTTTAAGTGACTTACAAATTGACAAGGAAATTCTGGAAAAACTAAATGAGAAACATATCGAGAAGAATTTAGTTGATGCAACAACAGAGCAGAATGGGACGCGGGTTTATTCTAGTAAATTGGAATCTGAATCTCTTGATGATAAAAATCTTTATTTGGGTTTTATCCTCCGAGAGGATGAGGATTTAGTCTCTTTAAAGAGTATTTTTGAAAATATGGAGCAAAAAATAGTAGAAAATATCGAGTTAGACGATAAAAAACAGATGGAGACCCTTCTAAAAGAGACCGTTAACTCGATACTCTCTTTAATGGATAAACTCAAGGAACCTTCAATTATCCAGGAAACTATAAACGAAAAAACAAAAATTCTATTAGATGAGGGAAAGCTTCAAGAAGCACGAGAATTGATTGATTTGGGAGAAGAAATTCCAGGAGAATTATCAGAAACTATCAAGGAAGCAGACGAATATTACCAGAAAGAAGACTATAAAAAAGCAAAGAAAAGATTTTTAAAAGCTGCGGAATTAGCTGAGGAAATACAAGAAGAGGAGATTGTAAAGTTTCTTAAAAATAAAGCAGAGAAAGTGGGAACGTTCCCCGATTTAATTGATGAAGAAGAAGATCTTGAAGACAATGTTAAAGATATATTCGACGATTTTGAGAAGAATCAACTGAGATTATATGATAAATTAATAAAGCCCGTTGAGAGATTAATTGAAATAGCCAATACCTTTGAGGAAAACGAGAAATATGAATTCTTAATGGATTTGTTGAGGACCATCAAGAAAGCGTCCAAATTAGCTCAAGAACTTTATGATTTAGATGAGAAGATTGCGGATCGGATGAAAAAGCTTTAAAACATTTTTATTCTTTACTATAATATGGCAGTTGAACCTTATTCTTTTGAATTTAATTTATTTCTTGTTCTCACAATCATCTTATTAATTGCGAAATTATTGCTTTCATTTTATTTAGGCTTTAAGGTATATAGCCGATCTAAGGAACAGGAGGAACTTAAACTAGATTTTATGGCGAGCGTTTTAATATTGGTAATAAGCCTCTTAATTTCACGTATTCTTTATACTATTTTTGATTTTCAATTAACAGTTTTCAATCCAAATCTCTATTATATAAGTCCCAACCTAGAGGTTTGGAAAATCGCCGGGCTGATTGCGACCTTAGGATCTTCAACAGTGTTATATGTGATTGATAAGCGAATTCTTAAATTCCGCTTTAAGGGGATTTTAGCCTACATTTTCATTATTATTAGTTTGATCCGATTTTTCCTACCAATTAATTCGAAGGCAGATTTTACTCTTAATTCTACAATTGGCTCGATTGCTCAATTGGCGTTTTTAATTATTCCAATTGTTTTTATATCTCTTGGATTGAAAAGTCCTGATTTACGAAAGAATGGTTTTTTAGTCGCATTTGGAATAATTATATACATATTTGGCTCAATAATCGTTTCGGAATTTATTCTCAGTCCGATTAGGGAAATTTTTGGTGATATAGGACAAATTTTGGTGTTCTTCATATTTTTGATATCGAAAATCAGTGGTCTTACGATGGCGAGCTATGGAGTAACCAAATTTACTCGCTAATATGATACCAAGATAATAATTATACCTTTAAATATCATCATCTCATTTTTTTTATTATGGCTCCACTAGAACCAAGTAGTCTAGAATATCAAATATTTTTAATACTAGTTATTTTACTCTTAGTGGCTAAATTGTCCTTTTCCATTTATCTAGGAACTAAGATCTATAAGAAGACTAAAAACCAAGGGAAATTTACTTTTGATTTCATTTTTGGGGTTTTCACACTCATGGTCTGCCTTTTTGTATCACGTTTATTATATCTTTTTTACGATTTCTTTCTCACCCAATTCAACCCAGCGAATTTTTTAAATCCTGATGCTTTGACTGTGTGGGCATTTGCCTCATTAATAAGTACCATTGGCTATTCTGCGGTGATGTTTACGGTGGATTACCGAGTCCTTCATTTCCGTCTCAAGGGTATTTTTGCTTATATCATTCTTGGTGTAGGAATTTTTGATTTTATATACGTGATGGGAGGATTTGTAAATACAGAAGATGCATTCGAATTAGTGAATGGAATTTTAATTATTTCGAATGTGCTGGCGATAATTATTCCAATCATCTTCTTTTATATTGGAATCAAAACGACAGGGTTGAGAAAAATCGCTTTTGTAATCGCGTTCGGAGTTATTATTTTTTCAATCGGTTCCAGTTTGGTTTTACAACCAATTATAGCTCCTCTTCGGGATGCATTTGGTGATACAGTCCAAATCCCTATATTTCTTATGTTTTTCTTATTTAAGTTAATTGGATTGGGGATGTTCTCTTATGGTGTAACACAATTTAGTCTTTAAATCCTTTTTTTCCTTTTTCTTTCTTTAATTTAATTTTATATGCCGTTCCCCCTGGTAGCGTGCTAAGCAATTCTATTGACCCACCATATCGCT
>WJIN01000501.1 GCA_014730295.1 Promethearchaeota archaeon
AATCAAGCAATGCTTATGGAGCTAAAAAAGAATAATGCTTTAATGGATAAATTAATAAAAACTTTGGAAAATAAAGATATGAAAACTAATGTTAAAAATCAAACCGTATCTTTACAGGATTTAGATATGCGATATATTTATACTTAAAGGGACTTTATGGCAGTAAAAACAATTCCAATTCCTCCGGGGCAAGAATTAAAAATCTTATATAAAGAAGATGTTCAAGGGGGTTACCACTCAGCGTTTGTAGGTACTTCTAAACTTTATTTAGAAAATGATATTACTTTAAACTTCAATTCTTCTTTTTCCGCGTTGTTAGATGCTTCCTCTGGGCCTATTGGTGAAATATTAGGTCAGCTAGCAAGTGTTAGCGGGATGCCTATTGCGGGGTTTAAAGAAATTGGTTATCAAAAATGGGATAATACCGAACCCTTGACCTTGAACCTAACCGCTAAAGTACATTCAGAAGGAAACGCTCGAAATGAAGTATTTGCGCCGATTTTGCAATTAGTAAAACACACGCTACCCGCTGAGGGGAATATAAAATTAGCACAAGGAGCCATTGACGCAATCGAGGGTGCGCTGGGCATCGAAGTCCCTGGCAGTTTGGGGAAAGGTTTAATTCCGCCGGGACTAAATATTTTCCAGGCTATGCAACTGTCCGGTGGGGCTAATGCGAAGGTTGCCAGGGCTATCCAAAACGCGGTTACAGGGGTGTTAGCAAACGCTTTTGAATTAGGCCCTGCTAACCGGGGCCGGGTTTTTGCTATTAAAGTTGGAAAGATATTAATTCCTCAACTGAACATTTTAAAAGTAAATCCTACATTTAATCGAGAAGTGGACTCTACACATCTTCCTCTTGCCGCTACGGTTGAATTTGAGTTTGCTAGTGTGTTCACACCGACTACTAATTACATTCAAAATATATTAAGTCAGTCTTAAGGATTAAAAATGGCAAATAAAACTAAATACGATTTAATGGTAAAATCATCGCAGTTAAACCCTTCTTTAAATGACTTTTATCCAGATATTTTATCTTTTAATTTACAAGATTTAAAGTTAACAAGACAACCAAACCCGCATGTTCTTTCTGAAATGGATATTAAAAGAATTGACTATTTAATATTGAAATACTATAAAAGTCTTGAGTATCTTAATATTCTACTATGGTTTAACAATGTCGATTACCCCTCAAGGCTTGAGCCTAACACTATACTATATTTTCCAGATTTGATAGATTTAGAAAACTTTTACCGAAGGAATAAAAAAGTAAATAATGAGTAATTCATCTATAAACTTAATGAATGATAGTTACTTAATTGTAGTTAAGTTAGCTGATTTTGATACCGCACCCTTTACTAATATGAACATCGGCTTTGTTATGCGGGATTCTATTCACCAAATTTTTCCGGAAGTAAACTTTGCCTATAATGATGCTGGAGGCCTTGCTAAAGAATATGGTGTATTTTCATATGGTATGCCTTTGGAAGTAGGTATTGTAAGAAATGAAGAAGTAATTAAAAATAGGTATATTGTAAGTAATTATACATCCGAAGGGAATAACACTTACGGAAAAATGGACGGTGCTATTAACATACACGCATTACATGAATGGTACAATTTTCAAAACGCTGTATCCGCTTCATATGATAATCGCATATCCGAAATAATTAAAGATCTTGTATCAGATTATTCTTTTAATGCCGTAAATATAGACGGTACTTCTAATAGTCAAATTTGGTATAGACCCTTTATTAAAGAAGCCGCTTTTATTAAAGATTGTTTGTTACCCAGCGCGTTTTCCGAGAAATCTAATAACTCTCCCTTTTTTTGCTGGATAGATAATCTAGGACATTTTAATTTTAGAAGTTTTTTTGAAATGTTTGATCAGTCTCCTGTTGATACTTTATTCTTATTGGGATCTAGCTTTATGATACCTAATTCAATAATTAAAATTTTTCCATATACTACCGACTGTAAGAAATACGCCTATTTACAAAAAAGAAAAATTTTCTATATTGATGAAGATACAGGGGATTTGGTTGAAGAAGAGGATTCTTTAAAAGATTATCCAAAAAATATAAAAGGAAAAGTGCCTCTCTATAAAACAAATGATAATTTAAATACCCAATCTATTTTATTTCTTGGAGAAGAAAATAAAATTAAAAGTGATAAAGAAAATCAAGATGGAATTAAATTTAATTCTATTCGAAATGGACTTTTTTTAGAAAGAATTATGCTTACTACTTTAGGAAATTTAAATCTAAGGGCGGGGCAGACCGTAAATTTAGAAATTAATTCAAGTAAAGATGATGACGCACAATTTAAAAATGATTATTTTTCAGGTAAGTGGTTAATTGAAGAGAGTAAGTTTATTTGGGACACAAAACAAGCACATTCCGAAATAGTATGCGCTCGGCAAAAATCGGAAGTAGTTTCAGATTATTTAGCAAAAAAAACACTATGATGGTATGGAAGACCTACAGTTAAAAATCGGCACAGTTATATCAAACGATGATTCGGATAGAAAAGGCCGGATTCAAGTGAAAATCATTCCGGAATTAAAAGACATTAAAGACGCCGACGCTCCTTGGGCAAAACCGTTCACTACGAAACAAGATAAGACCGGAAACACACTAAAAAAAGATTATTTTCCTAAAGGTTCTTTGATCCGGGTTTTAGTTAGCAAAGATTGGCAAAGTTTTTACTATTTAGATAATCTTTTTTTACAGGGCCTTTTTAACTTTGACACGGCAGCGTCTTTGTTAGATGGAGTTAGCCCTATAAGTTATGATTACGTTACTTTAGAGTTTAAATTATATGAGAATGGTAACTTATGGTTTAATGACAACGCTAATGGAACTACAGGAATTATACATAATACAGGAAAGTATGTTGTGTTGGATGCGGATGGAAATATATGCCTTTCCTCCGATGAAGACAATGCCGTAAGATACTCTAAACTAGAAGAAGCCTTTAATACATTAAAAGATGATTTAAACTCTTTTATAAATACATACAATAATCATACCCATATTCTCAGTGGTGTTGCCGGACCATACCCCCTATCAGGGTCGGCTACACCATCGACTTCTTCTGGAAGCCCTTCATCTGCCGATATAAGCGGCGCTAAAGTAGAAGATATAAAAATTAGTTAAAAAAACACTTAGCAGAACTCCGATTGTGTAGTATACTTAAAATATAAGGGGGGAGGATCCATGAAAAATATAATTTTTTTGATTTTAATAAGTTTAATCTTCCAGTCTTGTTATCTGGGATTTTTACCGACTAACAAGTTTTCTTTGGATCAAGACATTAATTTTGAATCAATTGAGTATGATTGGGAATATTTGCCTAGGGATGTTGATAATGTTGTTTTGTTTTTGCATACTAAGACAGTAGATAGTATTGAATATGAGTATGAGGGTGCAGATTATTGGCAATCGCCAGAAGAATCATATTATTTAGGAGCTGGTGATTGTGAAGACATGTGCATATATTTTGCATATTTGTATTATATGCTAACTGGTGATGATTCTGTGCAACTTGTGTTGTGGAAGACCACTAATTTATTCATGTTGCACATGACAGTGTATTTTCCTGGATGGGATAGATATGTGTTTTTGTCTGGTAATGAAACTGAGATAGAGAATAAGTATGGATTTTGGGATATTTTTAGGAGGAAAGAATGAAAGAATATTATCCTACACCTGAGGACTTAATCCGGAAGATGTGCAAAAAAATAGACTGGTCAAGTATCAAATACATACTTGAACCAAGCGCCGGCAAAGGCGGCATTTTGGATTATATCAAGGAAAGCAAAGAAAAGTACAGTTTTAAGTTTTCTTGTATTGAGGTTGAACCTGAATTTCAGGCGATTCTTCGGGACAAGAAATATAATGTGATTGATAGTGATTTCTTGTCGTATCAAGGTGCGGATGCACATGATTTAATAATCATGAACCCGCCTTTTTCTAATGGGGATCAGCATTTATTTAAGGCAATCAATATGATGTTTTCCGGACAAATTGTTTGCTTATTGAATGCCGAAACATTGCGGAATCCGTACTCCAACCTACGAAAAGAATTAGTTAAAAAATTGATTGAGCTTGATGCTGAGATTGAATACATCGAAAATGCTTTTGTTGATGCGGAAAGAAAAACCGTTGTAGAAGTGGCTTTGGTGTATATCAATATGATTAAACCAATAAGCGATTTATTTTCTGATTGTAAAAAAGGGGAAGAAGTCAATCCGGAATTAGAAGAAAAAAACGAAGTAGCACACAAAGATCAAGTTGAATATTTAGTATCTTCGTTTAATCATACTATCAAGCTAGGGATTGAACAAATCAAAAGTTATTTTTCAAATTGGAATCGATTATCACCGTACCTAAAATTAGTGCATGTAGATAATGATGCAAAATATCAAAAATCGGGTGAGATTGAATTAAAAATAGCGGCTAATGAATTTGTGGATTCTGTCCGTAGAAGTTATTGGAAGAGGATATTAGAAATTAAAAAAGTACGTGATAGAATGACTCAAGAAAAAATAAATGAGTTTCACGCTAAATTAAATGCTTATTCCAGTCTAGATTTTACTGAATCGAATATTCGTCAATTCATGCTAAATATTATTCAGGAATATGGAAATACTTTAGAAAAAGCGGTAGAAGAAATATTTGACAAAATGACATTAAAGCATTCTTGGTATAAGGAAACAGATAAAAATATTTTACACTTCAATGGATGGAAAACGAACAAGGCATTTTATGTTAATTCTAAAGTGATTTTGCCAATGGCAGGAGGTTACGGTGGGGGCTTCATTGACGATTGGTCAGGGAATTGGCTTGTTGGATATAATGTTATTGGGCAATTGCATGATATTGATGTTGTTATGAACTATTTTTCAGGGTTTGGCTCTTACAAGTCTATCGTGGAAGCTTTAGAAGAAGCTTTTGCAAAAGGTGGGTCTAAGAATATCGAAAGTTCATTTTTTATTATTTCAGTCTACAAAAAGGGGACAATTCATTTAACTTTTCGGGATGAAGGGATCAGGCGAAGATTTAATATTATGGCTTGTAAAGGCAAAAAATGGCTTCCCGAAGACTATGGAACTAAAGCCTATAAAGATATGACTACGGAAGAAAAAGACGTAGTGGAATCATTTGAGGGCAAGGAAAACTATAATAAGGGATTAAATCAAATTGGCTTTGCTAAAAACCAATTACTTTTAAATTAAAATGGAGGATAATCTATGCGGAAAGTAGAAGAAATAATTAAAAAATTAAAAGAATATAATTCTTGGCGAAGGGGAGAAGATGATACCCTTGAAATGCCTAATCCTACAGAAATAGGTAAAATCATCGATGAAGTAATCTCGATATTAAAGAAAAACACTATTGCCGGAGAAAGTAAAGAATGTTCGAAATAATGCTTATTTTACTATCTTTATTATTGGGGTTGGCTTTAATACTAGCTGTTTTAAACTTAAATAAATCTGAAAAAGAATGGAAAGAAAAATATGGAAAATTTGAAGGGGAGGAAGATGGAGCTAAAATACGAAAGAGTTTCTTTTGAAAAACTTTTATTTGAGGGGGATATCACTTTAAAAAAAATTGCGGACCGGCGATACAAAATAACCTTAAAAAAAATAAACAAAATTCCTAATTTTAATAATTTAAAACTAAGAAGGATTACCTTCCACAAAGAAAGTAAAAAAGATATTATTTTTGATTACTGCTTCATTTATCATAAAATAGAAAACGAAAATATTACTAGAATTTATTTTAAACAATACGTGCCGGATTAACTTTGGGCTTGACTTTTTAGTCAAGCCTTTTTTTTAACTATAATAGTAACAAATAAACTCTCCAAGGGGAAGATATGACTAAAATTAAACTAACTTTATTCGAAAATCGATTAGTTTATCAAGTAGTAGAAATGGAAGAATCTTTGCGCGGAAAAGGTGCTATCTTAGAAAAAAAATCTTATGGAATTTATTCCTCAGATAAACCGGATTTACAAAATAATAAAATCTATTTAGCAGGAAAAGATAAATCTAAAGATAACGAACTAGTAATAGTTGAATTTGATAATAACGAAGAAAAAATGAATTATTATAGAAATATAAAAAATATAATTAATACATATAATAATCAAATAGAAAGTAAGAACTTTAGGGTTAGCATACCTATTAAGTGGAATGAAAAAATATTTGAACTAATCCCAAAAGAATATAAATATATTTTTATTAATATTGATGGTGTCGCCTATGCCACCAAAACTACACCGGGACTGAAAAAGAATGGTTGGTCCTGCGGAAATAAAATAACTTTAGGGGAAAATAAAATTATTGTAAACTCAAATTTAAATTGGGAAGCAAGTTTACTGGAAAGACCTAACATTGTAAATGATCTTTTGATTAAGATAATGGATTAAAATGGCATTAGAAGCAAAAACAATATTATTTGACTATGATCTAAATGGTGGTACAGATAACCAAGGCAATATTAAAGAAGTATATAACAGCGATGCTTTAGGAAACGCTTTAAAAATGTGGTTATTATCCTCCGCAGGGGACTATATCGGGGAAGTTTCCCGTGGAGGACCTTTAGTTCCCTACTTAGATAAACCTATGAATGATGAAACAAAACAATTAATGACTTTAACTATAACCGAAGCACTTACAACTGATTTTCCAGAAATTAAAATAGTTACGTTTACAATTGATCCAAATTATGAAAAAAAATACTGGTCCTTAGAATTAGTTGGTTATTCGGATATTCATAAAATAGGTTTTGTAGTTCAAGAAAAAGTTAGGAGTTTTAACTAGATGATACAATTTAATTTTGAAACCATTAGAACCCGAATTAGAAATAGATTAGCCGCCTCCACGGAATGGAAAGAAATTTTATACCATTCTACTAATCAAAGGCTTATAGATGCTATTGCTTTAGAATTAGCTTTTCAAGCAAGTTATACGGAAAGGGGTTTAATAGAATCTAAGTGGGGAAAAGCACAAAATAAATCAAGCCTTCTTTTGCAAGCACCGTTCATAGATTATTTCCCGCATAGAAAAATTGGTTCTTACGGTAATTTAGTAATTTCTACAAGTGAAACTTTTGATGCAACTTATTCCGAAGACATCATTATTCCTAAATGGTCTATCTTTTCAAATGGGGGTGATATCAAATTTACAAACCCTACAGCATATAATTTTAGGAAAACTCAAACCAACCTTACTATAGAAGTTGTCCAGGGTACGCCTTTAACTAAATCATACACGGCATCAGGAAATCTTTTTGAAAGTGTCATAGTTGATAATGCTAATATTGAAGATAATTATTTTGAATGTTTCGTAAATGGTGAGGCTTTTACTGAAATAGCAACCATACGGCTTGCTGAAGATGGGGATGCTAAAGTATTTACCATAGAAAATTTAACCGACTTCTCAGGAATAAAAATTATTTTTGGTGATGATAATTTTGGGTATAGACTCAAAGCAGGGGATGTTGTTACTTTTAATTACGTGGAGACTTTAGGTAATTCCGGGGATATTGGAAGTGATAATATAATTACTACGGTAGAGACTGTTTTTAGAAATAGTTTAAATAATGTAATTGATATGTTTTGCAAGAATACAGAGGCTATTTCCGGAGGGGATGACTATGAAGAAATAGAAGAAATCCGGGCAAGGGGGCCTAAAGCGTACGAAACAAAAGACAAAGCCGTTACAAAGGACGATTATGAAAACTTGATTGAAAACTATTTTTCTTTCGCGGAAAAGGTGGTATGTTGGGGAGAAAAAGAATATAGTATTGATAATAATAACCCACCGGGGACCTTTGTACCACTAGAAGAGAATTTAGTTCACTTAGCAATTTTATCCGATCTTGGGGAAAACATTACGTCTTCTCAAAAAACACAGATAAGAAATTATCTCGATGATAAGAAATCCCCCACGGATATTATTCAATTTTCCGATGTAGAGGTTATTTATCTTGTTTTTGATGTTATAGCCTATATCTCTGATTCCGCGTATACCGACGCCGCAGTTACATCAAATATTCAAACTGTTTTAGAAACCACTTACGATGTTCTTAATTCTACTTTTAAAAAAGGTTTATATGAATCAGATTATGTGGCTCTAATCGATAATACCGAAGGGGTTGACCATCACAATACCATCTTAAGTTATTACAAGTTACATAGCTTTTCTTCTTCCGGAGGACCCTACTTAGTTGATATATTGTTAAATGTTGAAAATATAGAACCAGGGTCCGTGGAAGTATATACAAAACTAGATAATGAAGATTTTGTTTTAGTCTGTACGGACGATGGTACTGGTGGGTGGATACCGGAATCCGGGTTTAGTGTTACCGGAACAATTAGTTATTTAATCGGAGAAGGTAACGTAACTATTACCTCTGGACTAACACAAGATCAATCCCGATATAGTGTCAAAGTAACTTTTAATAATTTAAGCGAAGACTTGGAATTAACCCAAAGATTTCAAATTTATGGTTACGCTGAATCTACTATCACAATTGTTTACATGGAGGGTGTCTAGAAAATGGCTGAAATTGTATACGAAGGGCAACAGGAAATATTAAAAAGATTTCTGGGAATAAAATCAAATGGTAATTTAAATCTTCACCTTTTTACTGATGATAGAACCCCTGAATTGGCAGACACAGTTTCTAATTTTACCGAAGTTTCCGGAGGGGGTTATGCTGAAATTACAATACCTAGTACGGATTGGAATGTTTCTTTGGATAGTACTACCGTAAAAATGGTATGCAATGAACAAAGCTTTACTTTCACATCGCAAATTCCCAGAATTAATGGATACTATCTAACAACCGAAGATAATTTAGTTTTAATTGATGCTAAAAGATTTTCAGATGCGCCTATTGAGAATTACAATGAGGGAAGCCTAGCTGTAAACTTAACTATCACAATAGGAACTTAAATGGCACCAAAAGTATATACAATAACCCAAAACATTGATAATATCTTCTCCACTTCTTCCGGAAACTACTTAGAAAATCTTCAAATGGAATTTCGGGTTCCCGATATATTAAAAGACAATGCCTTTTGGTATGATTTTATTGACGCTATAAAAAAAGAAATTTCTATTTTAGTAGACTATGCTTCGGATATATACGAGGTTTGGAATGTTGAAAAAATGGAAGAAACCCGCATGATCGAATTAAATCAAACCTGGTCACCTGCTTTTGACCTTGCAGCTAAATCGGATATTGCTTTTCTAAGAAGTGAAACGAAAGCAATCCCATTTAAAATTAAGTATAGGGATACAATACCGTTTTATCGAAGCATAGCTTATGCGGTTAATAGAGAAGCTACTTTGAGTATTTATTATTACAATGGGGATTATATTATTAGAAATATGGTAGATTTACTTAATAATATCGAAACCCACACTATTACGGAACCTTACCAACAAGAAGCAGATTCTTTAGCTTTCTCCGCACTAGAAGAACAATTAAAAATTGATGATGGATGGTCCCTAGATACTGGATACACCTTAGATACAATTCTTTCCAAACTACCCACCCAACATTTAGCTTTAGAATATTTTATTAATGAAGTAATAGAAAAAGATGGAACTAACTACTTAATGACAACGGAATATCTAAACTACATGTGGAATAATGTTGACCCCCTAAAAAGGGTAGTTCAAGTTTTTCATATAGGGCTTCAATTAAACGCGATTGTAAAAAATGATAATACTGTAAATACTATTTCCCCCATAAACCTGCAAGCAATAGCTACTAATAATTATACGGCCTCAACCTCTTTTGGTGGGATGTATGTGAAATTTGGAAATGGTTTGCGTAATTTAGCACCTACCTTAACAGACTTATCTAATCCTATAGCCAAAATAAATGTTTTGAATGAAGAAGTTTTTGAATCTGTAAATTATCGTGGGGTTGTAGCGGAATATAAGGGGCAGAATATAATTAAAGAAATTTCTGGAAGCTTGGGGTCTACGGTTATTTTAGACTATCCACAAGTTAGGTATAATAATGTAACTTTCTCTTTTACTTATTTATTTATAGATTATGAAATAAAAGATAATAATGAAAAATTCTATAAAGAATTTCCTGACGCGGATTACATAGAAGGAACTATAAACCATATAACCGGGTACATAACTTTCACACATTTACCCGCAAACCCTATTACAAATATCAAATTTGATTATTACACAAGACAAAATTTTGAGATAACCGAAGCAGGTTTATTTGATTTAAATGATAATTTAATAGCTTATTCCATCTTCCCACTTGTCGAATTTAATAGCTTTCGGTATCATATTAATTTTGGGTTCATACTTCAAAAGATTCCTTAATCCTATACTATACTTGTAGAGAGTATTTAAAAAAGTGAGGATTTTTTATGCCAGCACCTTATAGCACTAATTTAGGAAATCAAATACTTAATTTTGATTTTAATCAAGAAGCTACATCACAAGGATTTAACCGTACATTAAAAGACCTTGTACCTAAGGGAATTTTTTCAGGATGCACTTTAGAAAAAACAGGGGCCACGTCCATAAAGATGAACGCTGGTGTAATATTTTTCCAAGATTCTACTACTAAAGTGGGTACTAGAATTGAGTTTCAAGATGAAATAAATATTACTGTAAACCCTTTAACCGATTCCGCTAACCCCTATATCGTTATTAGGTTTTTGTGGCAAAACGTACAATCTAACTACGCCGGATATGAAAAAGTCGCTTTTCTTGATTTAGAAGACGATGATATTATCCTTGGGAAAATAGAAATTTCCGGAGGAAGTCTTTTAGATACTTTTGATTTAACTAGACGATCAAATATAGCGTTTCTTGAAAATCAAGAAGACCTAACTTCCTTACGGGTTTATCCTACTAATCCTGAGTCCTCAAGCGTATCGGTGTCCGGTGGAAGTGTTATTACAAGCGAAGGGCTTCAAATAATTACCGGAGCAACTGTAGGGCCTTTTACAACCAATGCTACCGGAAGCCAAAGAAATGATTTAGTTTATATTGATAAAGATGGTAATATTTTAATTGAAGAAAATTTTAGTAATTACAATGGAAAAAAAGTAATCGCTGAAATTCGCAGAGCTAATGGGAGAACTACGGTTAGAGGAAGCGAAATCTACCAAATTGATAATTCTATCCATGGTGGTAATTTAGTAGGGGCTTATCAAGAATGGTTTTATGGGAATCGAGGATTTCAAACAGGGGGCGGCCTAAAACTTTTTAGAAAAAATCCAAGCCCAGCTACCATCGAAAATGAACAATATTATTTCCTGTCTATTCATGGTAATTACGATTATTCAACTGACTCCTGGGAGACCTTATCTAATCAAGATGTTAGTTTTTTCCAATTTGACTATAACGGGAATATTCTATACAAACGTGCTAAAGGTCCAGGTTCTTCCGGACAAGATGTAACTTCGGACTTAAAAACTCTATTAGATTATGATAAAGAAGGTGGATTAATTCTTTACAATGACCAGTTCGCTAGTACCAGAGATATTTTAAAACTTTATTTAAAGGATAGTGCTGATTATGTTCATCTTACTGAAGATAGTAATACGTACTTCTTAAAATTAGGAAATAACACAGATCATGCTAATTTTACCGGAAATGTTAATTCCTACGGAAAAGCGCTTCTATTAGAATCAAAAATTACAGATGCTTTTGATACCGGAACTAATGCGGTTGTTCAAATAAAAGCAAGTAAAGATTCAGGGGATATTAGCACCAGACCTTTATTCTCTATTTTAAATAACGCGACAACAAAGTATTCAATTACAGCTAATGGAGGAATTACAAGTGCCGGGCAAAAAATAATAAGCACCCAAGAGGATTTTAATACTTGCTTTACCCGCGTTTCCGCTAATCAGTATAAAATAAATGATAGTATCATATCGCTTTATTTAAAGTCTTTGAGCGACGGGTATCAGGTTTCAGGTATTTTGTCCGGGGGCGATACCTGGGGATATATTGAGACCAATAACTGTGTTTTCATTTTTGCTGAAAACGGGGGTTATTTTGATTTTGAGGATACACAGGGGTATATTGAAATTAATACAGACGGATGTCAGCTAATCGGAGTTGACGTTCAGGGGACCGGAAGCGTCACTGCGGCGGTTGAGCAGAGTTTCCTATTAAATGCAAGTAATGTTTCTTACATTAACTGTAAAACCTCTAATCGTAATAGCACTGCAACGTTCGCCCCTTTTCGCGGGAGCGTCACGGCAGCGCATAATGAATCTTCTAGAATAAGTGGCGCAAGCGTTGAAAGCTGTTTAGTCTCAGGGGCAATTTTTTGTTTTTATCTGCATGAAAATATTCAGAATGTATATATTAAAGACATTGAAAGTACCGGGGAAAATCCGGGCGGCTTTAATCGTTGTAAAAATATAGATAATTTTAAAATCGATGAAGTTACTGCGGTGGCTGGGATTATCTACGGAGCTTATCTTTCTGAAAACATCAGCAATGGCCAGCTTCAAAATCTTACAGCAACCGGAGCTGGAACTATTAATCTTGTTCTCAACTGTACCAATGTTAGCAACGTCTTAGCGGACACGTGCTCAACGGTCGGCGGAACCATTTCCCCCACCAACCGTTCAGAAAATCTCTCTAATATCGTATATGAAGGTTTTAGAAATGATAATTATCAACAAGAATCTGCCTATGCTATACCACATCAAGTAGGAAGTGACTTAAATATTAGTGGGGTGGGAAGCCTCGCTCTAGCGGCTTTGAACTCAACAGACGTGGCTTTTATTGATAGCAGTAATGATGATTTAAGGGTATATAGATTTAACGGAAGCACTTGGTCACAAGTAGGAAGTGACTTAAATATTAGTGGGGTGGGAAACCTCGCTCTAGCGGCTTTGAACTCAACAGACGTGGCTTTTATTGATAGCAGTAATGATGATTTAAGGGTATATAGATTTAACGGAAGCACTTGGTC
>WJIN01000244.1 GCA_014730295.1 Promethearchaeota archaeon
ATACATTCTTTAATCCGGGGACAATCTATTTTAATTCCATCCAATCTTGTTAAATCAGTTTCTTTAAACTTATCAATATTCCTTCCCGAATGGCTTCCGCAATAATAAACTTCGGAAATAATTTTTTTAGTGGGAACATTTATAGTGAAACCTTTTGATTTTTTTATTAAATTATGAGAGTAACGTTTAGGAGAAACTGAAATTGCTACAATAGGGGGATTTCTGCTTACTATCATGCTCCATGCAAGAGTGATGATATTATCGTGCTTTTCATCTTTACAAGTACATAAAATTACTTGTCTTGGATGAAGAAGCCTTAAATGCTTAGTTTTTGATATTTCTCTAAAACTCATATAATCAAAATAAATACTTTGATATTTAAATATTTGAATGCCAAATTGAATAAGTGTTGTTCATAGTAGCCAAAAATTTAGACAAATCTAGACATATATTATTCTAATATTATTTCACTTTAAATTTCTCTTATGGTTTCATTTCCCATGAAATGTTTTCTATTCGAAATTTCCGATTTTTTGGGGTCCAATTTATTGAAATTATTCCTACAAATTTAATAAAATTCTTTTTATAGGGACTATCATATATTTTTCGTAATCTAATAAACTTGTTTGCGGGTTATCTGTTATAAACGTTGCATAATCATCCGCGGCGCTTCCATTATCTAAAAGATTAATACCCCTTTTTTTCCATTCTTTAAATTTCAGTGCTGGTAATTCATAGACTTCAATAAAATCATCGATCGACCTTGCTTTTGCGGTGATCCATTTATTTCTCCAATTATATTTTTTTAATCTTGCGGGAAGGATACGAATAAATCAATTATAATTAATCCACAATAAAATGCTAAAAATGTCAGAGATTTATATATTTCATATTTCAAGTAAAAAGGTTGCTCAGATTGCACATGTTTTGCAAGTTCCCAGACCTCTTCCCAAGAATAATGATCTAAAAAACCGTGTAAAGGATAAAAGAAAATTTTTTCAGTTCCAAAATGACGACAAATATCAATATCAGTATAAAAGTCCTTATTCTTGATATATTTTGTATCTGCAAATTCTTTTTTAAAATTTCCAATGAAGATGTATTTATTCTTCGCATTTTCTCGGGAATTCATTTCAAATTAATGATCAGTCTTTTTTCCACAATTTATTATATTGTTAAAAGTAGACAACGTGAACGTGAACAAGAACAGCGAATAACCTTACAACAAACCAATATTTAATTTCTTCTCAATTTTTATTCATTCTATCTGTTAATAAATTATTTTCTTCCTTTTAATGCAGTATCAATATTCTCAAAAGTCATTTGGAGCATCATTTTTTCAGTTTTGCTATCACATTCAGGAAAAATATCTTTCGATTTCCATTCTCTAAAAGCTTTCTTAAATCCCTCAAGATGAGAGGTGACCTTATTTAATCTCAATGCTTCTTCATATTTATCAAATAGTTTTTCTAATTTTTCATCGTCGCTCTCTGTGTCTAGCTCAGCTACCTCCTTTTTAGGGGAAAACTCTTCGATCCCTTTAAATTGATTAAACTCTTGAATATACTTTTTGGATAATTTGAGGTATTGAGGATCAATTTTACCCCGTCTTTCAACATAGTGAAGAAACTCGATAAGTTCTCTTGCTACCAATTTGAGAGGAGGGATAAATTGTTCATAACTGAAAAAGAAAGATAATTCAAAGAAAAAATCCTCCAAAAAAGAGTCCAAATTTTCTTTACTTCGTTTAACTCGATTAACCATCGATAATAGCATTTCCCGAATAATGGTTTTTCTTATTTCATCTCTCTGCTCTTCTTTAGCTATTTTCAACGATCTTCGTCCTGAAGTTGTCTGGGTACGCTCATAGATTTCAAATAAGTTAGCAATCTGTAAGGAGAGAGTAAATTGAGTTATCTCAAAACCTTCAATTTCACTAATGTGACTTAAACGAATCCCTTGCTCTCTATCCAAATCAGTAGCTAAGATAAAGGCAGAAAACATTGAAACTGCTAAGACTTCATGAGGTGTATGAAATCGGTTAAACACTTCCTTTATTAGTAAATACGAAATTTTAATCAAATTATCTAATTCCTCAGCAGATTCAAACCAATTTTGCATAATATCTTTTAAATATTTTAAATCTTGAGCACATTCAAATAATAATAAAATCTCCTTTGACCGAAGAAATATAATTTTAACTTTTTTTTGATTCATTTCGGGGAATTTAACAAAATCCTTATAGAAGAAAAACATATCCCGATTACAAAGGCGATTGCCGGAATAATATTTAGAAAAACTGTTGAATAATGCTAAATTTAACATAACCAATAATTGTAATTCACGCGATTTGAGTCCAAAGCTTTTCTTAAAAATCATGATATTTTTTTTAAAAAATGCAAAGTAATAATAGGAGTCAATTAATAAATTTAAATGAAGATTCTCTTGACTTCGAAGACGTAATTGGCGTAATCGCTCGACAATTGAGCTTTTTTCTTCGTCTGTAATTTTAGCAATTGAATTATCTCCTAACTGATTGCTATGTTTTTCTAAGAATGAATTGTAAGCGTCTTCACAGAGCTCAATAAATTTTTTCTCAATGATATCTTTCTTAGAATCATAAGAGAGATCTAAATCTCTGGTGATTAAGATATCGTTATTCTCAAGGAAAAAAACTTTTACATCCACCACATATTTAGTGCGCTTAGATATTTCATTAATTTTTAATTCATTTAAGTCAAATTCTCCCAATTGAGTTTTAAGATTATTCAAATACCGATTTTCTTTTATTTTGTTTCCTAAAAATTGCTCATTATTTCCGATTTTGTAGAGAAACTCTTTAACAGGTTGATAATAGGGTGCCAATCCCTTCAAGGCATTTTCCTTCATATCTTGAATTTCTTTTTTAGAGAAATTTTTTACAGAATAGAGAAACTGATCGTATAATTCATCCTTTAATCTGAACTTAAATTTTTTATCGTTTGAGAAAATAATGTGAAGTGTGGTTGTGGCTTGCTGTTTTAAAAATTTTTCAAATTTTTTCCGGCTTATGTAGAGAAAATAATAACTTTCCTCATCATGAGCATATTTCCGAAAATTAACATTCTTTCCTTCGTGTAAATATTGAATAATCTCCTCTCTAAAGGTAACCACTACGTCGTACATATTTTTTTGAGATTTTGAATGCTCTTCCATTAATGAGAAGATTTTCATAACTGCATAATCTTGCCTCTCGTCAATAAAAGAGAGAATTCGGGGAGGAGCGATTTTATTAATTGAAAGAACTGAATTATCAATAATAGCTAAGCTTTCTGCGGGAAATTTTAAATCTTTAAAATCAAAAATTAGAAATCGTCTTAGAATATTTCCTTTCTCTTTTTCAGCATAGATTAAATCAAATTTTTGACCCAAGAACGGCTGCAATTTTCTGCTAGAAAAAACAAAGACTATAAATTTTCTAATTTCTGTTTCTCTTAGTTCTCTTACAACTTTTTCCTCTTTAACTTGGATATTCAGTAATTTGCGGCTGCGTACAGCAGTTTTTTCTTTGTAAAGTTTTACCAATTCAGGAGTCATATCTAAATTAATTGAAATCTTATCCATGTTTTTGTTAAAATCAAATGGAATTTCTTGTAATTCCAGATTTAAATAATTCTCCAGACTTTCATAAGAAAACTGAACATGACTTTCTTTATTTACTATGCAATTTTTTTTAACTACCGATTTCATAGTTCAATGTTTTTTTCCAAGTTCTATACGAAATTATATATATAATCTAAGTACCCTAATAAAAATAGATTTTCTTATTAAAAACACTTAAATTTCAATTAAATAGAATCTCGTTTCCATAGATCTTGGGGATCCAAAAGCGAAAGATATATTTAATAATAAATTGGGCAATCATAACGAGTTTTTCTGTGTACCAAAAGGGGAAAAAAAAGATAATCTTAGCAGTAAATTAATGAAGGATAAATGGTTTGACTTCCATAAGGGATGGCAACTTAAAGAAGAAAAGGATGAGACCTTTTATTATCTATTACGCATTCAAGAAAATCTCCAATGTGCAATTTATAACATTTTGGGTTTCTTAAACGGATTCATTTCGAATATATTTAAATATTCAGATTTCTATATTAGTCTTGAAAAAGAGGCTTATTTTTCTATGTCAAAGAAAATGGATTTAGAACTAAATCAAGAATTTAGGGAAGCCTTTAGTTTTTCTACAACAAAGTTAAGGAATACTACAAGAAGCGTGATTATAGTGTTCATATTAGTTATTTAGACATTTGCGACTATATTACCGGATATTTATCGATCGGCGGTTCTTTTGATAAGGAATGGCTCTTGCATGAGCGGGATATGGGTAACTATGACGATGACATACTCGGTCAAATTTATGAATACTGTCGAAAGAAACCGATGGGCGGGCAGAGATTTATTTCCGAAAAGGATGAAGAGGCTCTCTTATAAATTTCCTTAATGGCTTTAACTTGAGCCCAATTATTTTTTCCTGAATATCGATGGGCCCTAATTAGATCAAAATTTAGAAAAATTTTCGGCACTAAAAATTCTTTTACTGGATAACAATCCTATTAATTTTTATAAGTTAAATAAAGAAGAACTTTTAGATTTCGTAAAAAACGTTTTAAAAAGAGGTATTAGAAGTGGATCCTTTTTTGC
>WJIN01000245.1 GCA_014730295.1 Promethearchaeota archaeon
GACATTTCTCGGACATCCTACACACGGACAAGGATCACCTTTTCCCATATTTGTATATGGTAATCTTAAAAGATTTCAAACGATATGTAACCAGCGGACGAAATATTAAGAATTTTAAAGGTTTTTATGAAAACGGAGATGGATTTTCTTATTTCAAACCATTTTCCTCCAATGAAACATTTCAGATGCTCGGACGTGCGGGCAGACCGGGCTTAGATCCGGTCGGGCATGGTCTTATATTAATAAATTCTATCGAGGAAAAAGCTTTCCTTTGAGTTATTTATTTGAAAAGGGATTAATCTTTAGAGAAAACAATGAAATTATCAAATGTTCGCAGTTCGGAAAACTTATTATCAGACTATATTTATATCCTGTCTCGGGAGTCTTGATTCGATCTAAACTTGAACATAGCGAAATGCATACTTACCATGATCTAATCCAGGAAGTCTATGATATTCTTATTGCCGAGAATAAAGTGAAAGGAAGAAGGATGCTCGAGCCGATCTTAGAATGGGCGGATGAAGAAGCCGTTGACCAGATTTTAGATCGCTATCATATTATGGCAGGAGACTTAATGTCGGTAAAAGAGAATCTGGAAAGGATAATTACATTCATTAGAATTATCGCAGAGTATCTAAGCACTCAAGGAATCGATTTACAGAATGATATGATTGAGATTGCCGAGATGACCGAGACTCTTCAGAGGAGAATAAAATACGGAATTCGGGAAGAGTTATTTGATCTGGTACAACGGTTAGAAAATGTCGCACGAGTCCGCGCACGTATTCTTTAAGATCCGGGATTTCATACAGCCTCGCAAGTAAGAAGTACGCCTCCGTATCTTCTTCATAGAAAAACGGGACTCGGGATAAATCGCTGTAAATCAATAATAGAAAGTTCAAAGACTTAGAATCCTTAAACCAAAAGTATTAGAAATTACAGAAAGATCTCTAAGAAAAATGTAGATTGTAATAAAAAAAGTTTTAATTTGGAGATTTTTTAATCTTTTATTTTCCTAATTTAAGGCGGTGTCCAAGGAGTCCATGGGGATACTATCCCGCTATAGAGAGTAAATACGATATACCCAACTATAAACCCAAACAGCCCCAATACTAACCCAGCTACTGCTTTTCCTTTGGATTCATCCGCAATACAGCCTAAAATCCCAAAGACCACCGCAATCCCGGGAACGCCCCATCGTAAAACCAAAAATAATAGCTCTAAAGCAGGGGCAGGTGTTCCCCCTCCAATTGCCGAAGTAATCGGTATTAACACTGCAACGATAAGGCTCACGGGAATACTAAGAATGCCGAATATTAAAGATGTTAAACCAAACGCATTTCCCATTTTTTCATCACTTTGGTGAAAGTGTTCTAGATAAACATTTGAGTTTATGGTTTTTATATCTTACTCTCAAATTATCTTGTGATACTATTTTTTCTTTATATACAAGGTGTTATAAAAAAACAATAAGGTACAGTTATGAGTATTCTTTTTCAATATGAAATAACTCGCTTGGAAAAGAAAAGATAATGAAAATAAAAAGCGAAATTCAAGGAAAGAAATAGGAAAATAAATTGATAAATAAATAGATGAATACATAAAATATATCATGAAGATAATATCTTTTAGAGGATGCCAAATTCCACAGTATGAAGCCAACGTGCTCCAAGCACTTGAGACTCAGCTAGGGAAGCAATTCACACAAGTTGATAAAGTGAGTAGCAAAACTCAAATGGGTTTTTCAGTGGAAAATGAAAAAGTCACAGGGCTTAGGTTATATTATTGCGAATTATCGTCCCTCTCCGAGTCAATAGAGAACTTAAGATCGCTCGAATATCTTTATTTAGATAATAACAGATTATCTACTCTCCCAGAATCAATAGGAAACCTCTCCTCGCTAAAATTACTTGCGTTAAATGATAACTTGATTTCAACCCTTCTGGAATTCATATGCGACATGAAATCACTTAAACAACTGTGGGTATTTAATAATAAGTTGTCGAAACTCCCCGAGAGAATAGGCAACTTAAAGTCACTTGAATTGTTGGGAGTAAATGATAATCAACTTACAACCCTTCCCGAGTCAATTTGCAGTTTTTTGGTGTAATTGTCTTTAAACACATACAACACACACAAAAATACCCAATTTTCTTAAGAATGTAAGCTCTGAATTAGTATTTTTTTGTATTATGTTCTTATCTTGTTGAGAAATTGGAGTCCGAATTTCTTCATCTAAATAATCCGAAAAGGAATTGTTATTCATCATTATATCTATTCTAAAATGAGAACTTAAAAAGGAAAAAGAAATGAGAAAGATTGAAAAATCGTGAAAAGAGGTAGGAAAAAGGAGTATACACAATTAGAAAAACGTTTAAAAAAGGAGTGATAAAAGTTCCCGATTAAAGTATTTATTCGGGAGAGTTCGGTTAACAGCAGACAAGCGGCGGACCTTTTGAATCGTAAGGAAACTTAACACTATCAAGATTAATTTCCTTAATACTTTCACACGAAAGAACTTTCGATTTTTGTTCTACAAGGGGAACACGTATTTGAAAGAGAGAGATTTCGGTACCTTCACAATTTTTTACCGCGAATGCATAAGAAACGCTTCCATAAAAATTAAATACAGGAATAAGATTCTCGGACTTGATATGAACAATATCGGAAGGTTGATCATTTCTCGAAACAAATTCCTCTTCGTCCTCTTCTTCTTCCGTACTACACGCATAAACTCCTACTCCCAGTTTTTTCATGATGAGAGGTAAAATTTCAGAGGATTTTACTAATGTTTGAAATCCGGGTATCTGAAATTTCTCAAAAATCTTACGTCTTACTTGTGATTGAATGGTACTCATTCTTATATTGAGTGTGGTACATACCCTATTTACAGGCACTCTTTCCTTGTAATTACATAGAATCACGATCGATGAGATTAATCCCGCAACTACATCATCTTTCGTGCATTTAATTCCTTCCCAGAGTGTATCCAATAATTTGTGGGATAATCC
>WJIN01000246.1 GCA_014730295.1 Promethearchaeota archaeon
AGAGTGAATAGAGGAGCCCATTCCATACTTCAGCCTAATTTGTCGGCGCAAATGCGTAAGAGAATTGAAGAATAAATAGCCCGATTCCCTTGCCTTGAAAGAGAGCATCTGTCGAACTAATGTGTACCGAGAGGATTCGAACGCAGAAGGTTTCATTACCAAGTCGGGACGTCCCAATTTGTATGCGGTGAGTGCTTTTAAGAGCTCTAGTATATAGATGAGAGCGACATGTCTAATCGCTGCCTCTTTTCCGCGGGTATTCATTCTAAACGCATTATAATAGGTGTGATTATAGGAGTTCCCTTGCTCGATCATCGGTCTAAAGCTATAGATTTTAAGAAAAAGGTCTTTCGACCAGTCTTTTGGGATATATTCAGTATTGAAATAAAATCCCCTTTTTAATTCTTCTGTAGGATGAGTTTTTAATCCTTTCCTCGCCCGAATGACGGGTACTAATCCATTTAATTTCATCTCCTCCAAATTCTGCTTGGAATATGGACCAGAATCGGCTATAACGATACTCCATTCATACTCTGTGTGCTCTAAAAATTCCCGCATCGTCTCTTTAAACGCCACCGTATCGTTCCGATTACCCGCAAACATCTTAAAATAGACCGGAAACCACCGATTAAAGCAGAATGCGTATAATATACCTGGATCATATCCAACACCCATTTTCTTACCATTGTGCCTGCAATATCCCGCATCGGGATCATTATATAAGTCCTTTCCCTCTTCCTTATTATTTTTACAGTGTGATCGTATGAATTGTCCATCCCAGATGAGGATTCTGGGGACGATTATCCCATATGCGATGCATTCCTCCACTAAAAGTTGAAAAAACTCAAAGAACACATCTGAAGGAATTTTTTTAAGGACATAACTCAAATCAGAAGCATCGGGAAAGAAATTAGGATCACATGTGATTCCAAAAAGAGGCGGAAGACCCATAAGTTTCTTAAAACGCTGCAACCCGGCATAGTTTTTAAAGCCAAGATTAATCCGTAGCAATTCATATGCAATAATATCCAAGAAAAACATTTTTTTAAATGAGATGCCGTTCTGTTCCAACTCTTCTTGCTTGTCGTGAAAAAAAGAAAAGTCGTTGAATTCAAAAAGGTTTTCGAAGAATCCATTAAAAGTCTTTAAATAACGATGCATGTCCCACTCCATCTTGGAGATCGTTTCTAAAGCGAACGTTTCAAAACGGGGGATTTTAACGCGTGGAAACCGATAAAGATATTTATCTTTAGATTTAGGAACCCAATCAATAAAATCTGTGATTCTTTTCTGAGATTTCGGGAATTTTGGCGCACTCTTTCCTTTATGTCGTCCCCAGGTTGGATGGATCGGGATCCACTTAAATCGCTTTCGGGCAACCCTGTAATCTTTTGGAACGTTCATATCATACTTCTCAACGGAACTATCCCCTATAAAGTCTTTTAGTTGGGTTTGAAAGATACTGGGCTTTCTCCTATATAAAATTACTATCATGAGATTCAAATTTAACGATCTATGATAAACTATTAGATAACAATCTATTTAACCTTTTTGGTTGAACTATCAAATATGAGATATATTTATGAGTCTAATTTAGCTATAAAAATATGTTATCGCTCCATAATTAAATATATATTTCATTATAGTCAAAGAGATACGAGAATTGTATTTGTCAAAGCTGAATAACCAGCTCAGACGACATAAATCTAAAAGGTATGAAGAGTATATAAAACGAGGAATTAATGTGTGAATAAACGTAAAAAATAAAAAAAATAAAACCTAAAATTTACTCAATTAAATTATTTCTTTTCTAAATTAAGTCTAAGATACATTAAGAAAGCATTTTTTAATCAGATTCTCCCAATTTGTATCTTTTGGACCAATAATGAAAACTTAGTAATGAATTAGAACCCACGACTTCTGGGGGATGAGCGTAAAACAATATCTAAATACACAGAAATTTTCGTTTTTATTCGATAAGAAAAGCCATCTCTATTTTATATTTTGAAAATATAAAAATTAAATAATACTAACGATTTGTAATAAATAATAATTTCACCACATAAATTCTATTTGAGAAAAAAACATGAGAAGTGACTGAATAAAATGAATATTGAGCAACTTAAAGAAGTAAACATTGATGTGACCGACGAGATGAAACAGGGGAAGGTAATCATTGACGTCTATACAGAATGGTGTGGCCCGTGCAAATTTATTGCGCCCGTATTACATAAACTACGTGATGAGGGACTGATTTCCCTTAAGCAAGTAGATCTAGACCAGAATCGACCTTTAGGACAGATGTTTAATATCCACGCGATTCCCACGCTGTTGTTTTTCAAAGATGGGAAGCTTTTGGACCACCAGATCAATATCAATGGTCAAACATTAGTATCCGAAGGGAAGATGGTGGGTGCAGCGGGTGAAGATATCCTGCGCCAGATTATTGACCAAATGTGAATTTTTTTCCTCTTATTTTTCTTTTACTTATTTACCTTTTTTGAGCAGTCCCATATTTCAACTGTACTTTTTTATACTCCATAAAGATATCAATAATACTTGTAATTTGATTAAAAATTTTAAATATAGTAGATTTTTGCACTTATTATTATCATAATTTTCAAATCGGTAATTAATAATCATGAATTACACTCGAAACGACTTATTACTCGCAGATGCAACGATGAATCAGTTGCGTAATGCAATTTATCATCTAGCCCGATTTATGAACAAAAACGGCGTTGATAATGTGAATGAACGATTACGTGAGATGGGGAAGAATATTTCCAAAACATATTTGAAATATTGGAGCCCCACTGAAACCGTGAATTTAGACAATGTCCGGGAAGTAATTACCACTATTTACAATAAAATATTGCAGAGCTCGGTTTCTGTCGAATTAAACGAAGCAGAAAACTTAATCGTTGTCCATGATTCCAGCTGCCCATTATGTAAATACAAATACGACGATATTCATATCGCGGGCTGTGAAATTATCTTAGGAATGATTTCAGAATATATCAATCTGATCAACGGAAATTCCAGGAATAAAGCAATCCTTATTACAGAACCAGTCAGAGTTCAAGAATCAAGGGCGCTGGGAAATAATTCATGCGTCCAGATTTTTAAATATAGAGTAGGAGGGGATCTCTAGTGGGAGCAGTTAAATGGCTGATGAAGAAAATCACGAAAGCGTTCGGGACCAACACAAGTTCCTTATTTTATTCTCTACTCTATAGAGAAATGTTGAAAGAAGTGAACAATGTTACAGATGACGAGGAATTATCTATTTTAGTTATGCGAGAAATCGGAAAGAAAGCCGCTACCGAATCCTGCGAACGACACTCAACTATATTCAAATTCATGCCTGGAGATCCTGAAAAAGTGTTAAATTATTTTGAGATTTTATGGGTGGTAGTCTTCGGAAAGGAATTAGAAGATCTAGAATATGAAGAAATACCAAAGGAAGGCTCAAATTACAACGATTATATCCTTAAGATCCAGAATTGTCCTATATGCGCGAGCTACGGGACAGATTCCGAAGATTCTTTTGACGTCTCGAAACTTTCTCCCAAAAGCGAGGGTATGGCATGCGGACTCTGCGGTATGTTGCAGAGTGTTGCAAACTTTATCTTACGCGTCAAGCAAAATGATTATCGTATACAGATGATTGAACAAAAATGCATGGCAAAAGGCGATGATTGCCTTCAATTGCTCTGCAAAGTCCATGATTATACGGAATGGCAAGAATACAAGGCGGATCAGAAAAAGGAGGAACTACTCTCAAAAGTTTTTCTGGAAGAGGATGAAGAAGAGTTTATCCCTAAGACTAAATTAGATATGGTTGATAAACTCCAAGATGCCCTTTCTTTGGATAAATTAGAAGAGATTCTCGATGAACCCCTAGAAGTCATCAAAGGACGGGTCTCCGACATCATTCGGGATAAGTTAGGGATGGAACCCGAGCATTTCTTTGATTACTTCCGCAATTATGAGGATGATATGATCCGTATCATAGGGTACTTGTTCATCCACCTGCTCAATGAATACGGTAACCTCATCGAAAAAATATTAGAAAATGATACCATGGCACGCGCAATCGGATATTTATTCAAACAATTGAAAGAGATGGTGTTATTATTCATTCCATTAGATGTGGTTAATGACTATCATAACCTCTTGATAAACTTTTTAGAAGGATTAGCCCCCGAAGAGATGGTCGAGAATGTAAAACAATACTCAGGAAGGGATGATATCAATTTCCTTTTTGAGGGGGCACGGATGGCTTTGGAAGATCTTGGCATTGAGTTTGCTGAATTGAAAGAAAATGTATGGGAAGAACTCAAGAAAGAACGGGAGGATGGATTAATCTCTGCAGATCCTTCGATGATGGATAAAACCCAAGAGAAAGCACCGAAAATAATCCAGATTATCCAAGAGTTGGTAATGCTGATCACTGAAATTCTCACATTACCAATACGGGTAAGCGTGTCTGAGGCTCATTATGGGGTAAAAACCGCGGTGAATTCCGTCGTCTCGGAAGAAGAAGGATTAGCTGGCTCCATTAGAAATAGATTTGATAGGATCTTTGACGAAATCCAAGCGTTACGACAATAAATTTATCATCCAAACTTATTTCTGTTTTCTCAATTCAATTTTTCAATAAAATTTCTAAAGATAAAAAAAAAGGACAAAAGTTTTGTATTTTGCTTTTTCTGCTTAATTTTTGTCTATGTCTTTAAACCCAAATACATCCATAATGCAAACGTACTCATTATAATCCTGACAAAACCAATTGCAAGCGGGATTGTTAGTATTGAATCTAATGCGCCGCATATTACGAATACTGTAAAACCTATAGAAAGAAAAACAAACTTTTTCCGTAATTCTCCAGTTGCTTGCCGTGCTTTAACGGCGAATCCGATGCTCTCAAAAATTAGAACAGAAATCAAGAATATTGCAATGAACCAGAATGTCGGGAATGTACGTACAAATTCACCATTGATTAAATCCTCACCGGGTACACCATCTCCACCAAGAGGATAGTTGAAAGATTGAGTATTGAAAAAGATTATTAGAATATCGAATATCACACCTAATAAGGCATATATCCCAACAATTATTGTCTTTTTTTCAGGTACAAGGAGTTCAGCTCCAAGATACATCGCAACTATCACCGCGGGCGCAACCCATATATAACTGAGAATTCCATATAATATATCAGGGCTTAAGTTTGTCTGAAAGAGCAATACCAAAAAAAATTCTGTGAAAGGTCCCAGCCAGAACAAACCAATGAAAATCATCATTGCTCCCGCGTAATATAACAATTTTGCGCCCATTTTTCTTGCATTATAGAATGATAATCCACCGAAAATCACTGATGATAAAATAATTATAGATGCTGTTACTCCGTCTAAAATTCCTATTTCACTTACCATTTTATTCTACTCTTTATTAGTTTTTTTATTATTACTAATTAAATAAATCAATATTGCTAGTATTGTTTTACAACATATTTAAATATATAATAGTTTGTATTTCGCTCATATATACAAAACTTAGGGATATAGGATTTTTGCATTAATTTTACCTAATTTATAGAGATGCAATTGTTCATTTTATAACTTCATATATAAATACTTGATTAACATAACTAATGATCAAGTCGATGTATTTTATCTTATTTAAATAGAAAGTATCATGAATCGTACATCTCAAAGTGTTAAAAAAAACCTTGTTGAATTTTCTGCTGCGCTCGTTGCGACCATTGTACTTATTCTACTTTTTAGTTTACCTCTTGTATTGTTTCCCTTAGGAAACCTTTTATTCCCTGGAAATGGGTTATGGACGATGCCGGGTGAACCGAAAAGCGAGCTTCTCTATATTAATGGAATGGATGAGGAGGTCACGGTTATTCGAGATGAATGGGGAATCCCTCATATCTATGCGAAAACAGACAATGACTTATTTTTCTCCCAAGGATATCTCCACGCCCAAGATAGATTTTTCCAAATGGATTTGATTCGGAGACAAGTACGAGGACAATTATCAGAAGTACTTGGCGACAGTGCTTTGGAGCAAGATAAACTCAGTCTTGCGATGGGGATGGAATATTGGGCAAAAAAGACGGACGAGGAGCTCAGAACAAACTATACTGAATTTCTGGCACCTTTTGAACGATACGTGGATGGAATAAATTATTATTTGCAAACTCACCAAGATCAATTGCCATTAGAATATCAACTACTGGGATTTGAACCAAAACCTTGGAGTAGCGTGGATACTTTGTGCCTTGTCCAGGAGATGGCTCGTCAATTATCGTGGAATTATAATGATCTGTATCGTTCCTCAAATTATGAGGGATTAGGAAAAGAAAAATACCTTGAACTCTTCAATCCGTTCTTACCATATCAAATCCCTATCTGTCCGAATTATTCCAGCTATGAAACCACTCCCAAGTTCTCAGCAAGTAGCAGTTCATCGATGCCATCGATTAAATCATCCGTTGACGGATTTCTAAAAGGGATAGAAAATATACCTTCGGAAAAAAAGCTAATTGAGGCGAATGAATTACAAGGCTCAAATAATTGGGTTGTAAATGGTTCCAAAACGGCTTCAGGACGCCCTATTCTCTGTAATGATATGCATCTCGCATGGATATTACCTGGAGTATGGTATGAGCAACACCTTATTTCAGAGGAGAACGATCTCAACTCGTACGGATTTGCAATTCCGGGGATGCCACTCATTGCCGTGGGTCATAATCAATATCTTGCGTGGGGATTCACTAATACGGGCTATGATGTTATGGATTGGTATTATTACCATGAAGAGAACGATACGCATTATGTATATAAAGACGGTTTTAAACCCTTTACCTCAAGAAACTACAAAATCAAAGTTAGCGGGGGAGAGGATGTCTCTTTCACCGTAAGAGAGACCGATAACGGTCCTGTATTAACTGACTTTATAGGAGGTGCAATCCCTGACGATCTGAAAACATCAGACATCATTTTTTCTGCTAAATGGATGGGTAATGATATCTTCTTGAATCTTTTAGCTGGAGAAGGATTTAATCGCGCCACAAATCGGGAAGAATTTAATGAAGCTTCAAAATACTGGGACACCTTAGCACAAAATATCGTCTATGCGGATATTAATGGAAATATTGCTATTCGCCCTACGGGAAGAGTTCCAATCCGAAACGATACAAATATTCCGGCGGACCATTTAGGAAATGGAACGCTCCCATACAATGGATCAAATGGGGAAGGAAAGTGGGTTAGTGAAGTTCCCTTCGATCAACTACCTAATTCTCTCAATCCCACTCAAGGATATTTAGTCTCAGCAAACCAAATCGTAGTTGGACCGGATTATAATTTTAGTAACTATTTTCTCCAAAACGAATATGCAAACGGATACAGAGCTCGCAGAATAAACGAGCTTCTCAATACGACAAATAATATAACCGTTGATAAAATGAAGGAATTTCAATTAGATGTGAACTCTTCCGCTGCCAGAGCATTTATTCCCACATTATTAGATGTCATAGAGTATAATTATAGCGAAAACATTCCACCCAAAGTAAAAAGCGCTTACGATCTTTTAAATGATTGGGGTTATGTGATGGATAAAGATGAGGCCGCACCAACGATATATCGTAAATGGCGTGATTTCTTTTATGATCTGACTTTTAATGATGATATTAAACATTTCAATTTAAGTCGTGGACCTCAGCTCGTAATGCTGGAGTACTTAATGAATAATGAGTCTTCTCATTGGTTTGATAATATCTCGAGTGGAACACCTGTACCAATGACACGAAATCATACGATGCTTCTTGCATTTAATCAAACCATTGATTGGTTGGAAACAGTCTTCGGAACAGATGATCCTAATCAATGGATTTGGGGGGCACTCCATCAATTACAGTTTACCCATTTATCAGGATTAGATGCTTTTAATGTTGGACCAATCCCAGGAGATGGAGAGGGATATACTGTTAATCCATCGGGAGCCACAATCGATGAGGATGGGGGAATAGCTCAAGGAGGTGCCTCGGAACGCTTAATTGTCGACCTTAGTGATTTGGGAAACTCGATTAGCGTCATACCATCGGGGCAGTCGGGACACCCCTATCAAAAACATTATTCAGATCAGCTCACCGAGCTCTTTCTCCAAGGAAAATACCATTCACAATACTATGATTATACAATATCCGATTTTGAAAAAATAGAATCTACGTTAATATTTAGACCAACAGGAGGGAGCTTTTAATATGGAAAATGAAAAATTCACTCTACTTATCGGAACTTTGATAAGTCTCTGCCTTGCTTCCATTTTATCACTGATTCCCGTATGGCAACTCATTTTCATTGCAGGGATTGCGGGAGGAATTATCAATAAGAAACCCAAATTTGGTGCGCTTAGCGGGGCATTAGGGGTCGGATTATTTTGGATACTCTATGTTATCGATGGAGTTTTCATTAAAGAACTATATGGGCTTTTTGATCTTATCGGAGAACTCATCATTGGATCTTCGGGAATTGGATGGCTTATTTTGCTAATCATCATCATTATGGGATTTCTATTTGGCTTACTTGGAGGAATATTAGGAACTAGCGGAACAAATTTATTTTTCTATTTCTACTCAACTCAAAAAAGATCTGAAAGACAAGTAGAGGATTCAATTAGATCGAACCAATCTTAAATCTTTTTTCTTTTTTTACCAAATACTTATAAATTCTAACTGTTTTAAAGTATCTTATTAATTTTAATAAAAATTAATCTTATCTTCAAGTAGAATTTATCTTATCTAAATTGAGCAAAACGTTCTTTTTCTTCCGATTCACAATAAAATGCATGTTTCTCCCGATATCATTACCGAAAAATATAAAAACGGTGAATTAAATCGAAAATCTACCATCAATGCGCTCATATCCTTAATCGAACATAATCCAGACACGGATACAAGAAAAAAATGCATAAAAACGATCGGAACGCATAATTTTTGCGATAGAAATATCTTTATTCTATTAGAAAATTTGTTAGTATCAGACTCAAGTCTTGAAATTCGTCAAGAAGCGGCTAGAGCGATTTCTACATGCTTTAATAATATCTCTACAGAACCTATGAAATGGATTATTGAAAATGAAACTTCCTATGAAATTTTGCTCACTGCACTTAAAATTTTAAAAAATGGGGTCCAAACGAACATAAAATCCTTTTTAATCCAAAAAATTAAAGGTATAGATAAATCCTACTTTCATTCTGAAGAGTCGCAATTAAATTTTACCCATTGTAGTGTAAATGCTCTTGTTGATATTTATCTAAATTATATTACCGTCCATCATCTTAAAAGGAAATTCCCAAAACTGGAACATTCCACTAAAAATGGATATGTTACTAAATTAGATTTTTCTGAGATTGATAACCAAGTAGTAGGATGGAGATATAAAAACCAACTAAAAAATTCCTCTGAATTAAGGGGAATTCAATTACTTAAGAAATTGCGCGAATTAAAACCATTTTCTCTCCAATGGAGTATTCAAAATACTGTGAGCTTCGAATGTCTAGTAAATCTTATAACAACTATTAAAAATTTAAATAATGTCTTTGCAAAACGATTTTTTATTAAAGAAATTAAAAAAATTCAGGATACGAAATTTAACCAATCCATTGAGCAAATGAATAAAACAGGAATACATCTTTCAGATCAACCCATAGAATTTTTATCGAATCTTCTTATTACTTACATTTCTTTACAATTTTTAGAACAAAAAATCCCTAATCTTCGCTACACACTTGAAAATGGAAAAATAATAAATATGGACTTATCAGATAATACACTCATCAAAGTTCCCGATTTAATTGGTAATTTTTTGTTTCTAAAGAAATTAAATCTAAGCTCTTGTAAAATTTATTCACTGCCAGAAACTTTATTTAATCTTAAAAATCTAAAAGTATTAAATTTGGAAAATAATCGATTACAGACACTTCCCTCAAACATCGATAAATTAACCCTATTAAAACACTTAAATATTTCACGCAATTGTTTGGAAACTCTGCCTATATCTTTAACACAGTTGAAAAATTTGCAGTTACTTGATCTACGGCGAAATGATTTAACTCGCGTCCCCCATGAGATAGGTAATCTTAGCAATCTGGAATCACTAGACCTTAGTGGAAATCATCTAAATGAAATACCCTCATCATTTGCAGAATTGAGCTCTCTAAAAGTGCTTAATCTTTATTTAAATAATCTTACTGAAGTACCTGAAAGATGGGAAAAATTGTTTTCTTTAAATTATTTAAACTTAGAAAATAATCAATTAACTCACCTTCCCAAATCTCTTGGTTTTTTAAAAAACTTAATTCATCTCAAATTAGCAGATAATAAATTGGTTTGTCTACCCCATTCAATGGGAAGCCTTCAAAATCTATATGAACTCGATTTAAGATGGAATAGATTGGAAGAAGTTCCTGAGTCAATAGGGGCTCTTTCTTCACTTCAAAAACTTTATTTAACTCATAACCGATTAAAGAGGCTTCCAGACTCAATTTCCAATCTTCAATCTTTACGTTATTTAGACCTCACTTGGAATAATCTAAAATATCTTCCAGAAAATATTGGAAACCTTACGAATCTAACAATTCTAATTTTATACCATAACAATTTAGTTACCCTCCCCGAATCGATTGGTAAATTACAATCGCTGAAATATTTGAATTTATGGGGAAATAAATTACAGACTCTTCCTTTTTCAATTGGAAAGTTGGAAAACTTAGAAGATTTAATATTGAACGGTAATAATATAGACTCTATACCAGAGTCATTTAAGGATTTAAATTCTCTTAAGAAATTGGCTTTAAATAATAATCGATTGAAGGAAATTCCAGAATTTATTAATGATCTTAATTCTTTAAAAGAATTAACCTATAGATGGAACGAAATCTAACTAAAATTACAAATGAAAATTATTTTAGTTTGTTATTCCTATAAATTTCATAAAACCAGTTTACAATGTATTGAAAGAAAAAGCGCTCCCTTAACACATCATAGTGCGATTTTTCTCTGAGACTGGTTAGTTTGGCGATATCCTCGGACCTTAATTTCCCCTCCCTGATTAAATTCATTCGAAGCCTAAATTGGTCGACCATATTTATCGGTCTTAGAATCATAGAAATTGCCTCTGAGATAGAGTCCAAAATCTTTTCATAATTTTTACTGTTCAAAGAGTCTTGATAATTAGTCCTTAGCAAAAACGATTTGATTTGATTTATGAGGATATCTTTTTTATCATAATCAATAAATTCTTTTCTTTTAATCAAATTATCTAAATATTCTATTACCTTTTCAATAACCGTTCTCTCGAGTTTAGAACTTTTCATTTGTTTACGTAACTTAGTTAGGAATTGGCGTTTGAGAAATTGTTTATACTTTATAATTATAGCTTCATTTTCACGTATATCAGAGCAGATCTCAATGACTTCTCCTTTCGGAGTGGCATAGGTAAAACCGTGACCCTGTGGCCCCAAACCTCCCAGTAGCACCATTGAAAGGCTATGAAATCCATAAGTATCAGTTGAAATAATTTCTTCTTGGTTATCTAATATATTATTTGGAGATACGAGATGTTTTTTAACTTCTCTCTCTTCTCGTTCTTGTAGTGTACCATAATAATTTATTTTATATCGATATACGATATTAAATTCTAAAAATCCGTCCTCGGTGAGTTCTCCCCTCCCTATATTATAATAATGCTTTTTGAATTCTTTTAAAAAATGGAGGCTTGAGCCCAGATTTTTCACGCTTAAACCGTATATAGAATATGTATTGAAAAATGAATTTTTAATATAATAAATCAACTGATCAATATCACTATAAAAGGAATATGCATTCGGATAATTCACAAAATACTCAAATAATTCGTGTGGAAGTGCCTCTGAAACGAAATAGATTAAATAATTATTCACATTCCCAAAAAGATCTTTGAGATTTGCGATAAAAAGTTTATCTTGTTTGACTTGATCTATCTTTTCCATATCTTCTTGGGTTAAATCTCTAACGAGTAAACTAAAATTATTGCAAAATCTTACAATATCTATTATTTTACCAAGACTTGAGGTTTGATAACCCACGCTTACATCTTGAATACAATCAACAATTAGTTTTGAGATAATTTTAAATCGATCTGGGATCTTTTTGGCATCAATGAATATATCGAGCTTATCTGAATTTTTGACAAGTTGTGAGAATTTTTCAAAATGGGCTGCCTCTAAATCGAATGCCAATCCTTTGTAAAAACTTTCCTCAATTTTTTTCTTATTATTGGTTTCTGAGAGTATTTCCGCGAGTTTTAGATTCCCCCCTTCATCGGATATAAGATGGTCGATTGCATATTTAATTTTTTTATATTCTCCCGATTGAAGAGAATCGTTAATCGCTTTGATCACAATCTCTTGGATATTATTCTGCTTTAACTGGTCGTGGTGAATATCGTTCTTTTCCAAAAATGTATAGAAATATATAAGATATTGCAAGTTTCCACTCTCTAAAAAATAATCAAAACCATCTCTAAGCAATTGGAAAATGAAATATAAAATCTTTTGGTCAGCATCTTTATTTTTTTTCAATTCTTCACGTGTTATGATATTTTTTCTAATCCAATCCCTTATATACATAAGAAAAATGGGAAGAATTTCTGTATTATGGTATATTTGTACATTCCTTTGGCATTTTCGACAAAAATAGATCATTCTGTTTTCATTAAATGCATAAGAGCTCTGGGATATGGAAGAACTGTGACATTCCGTGCACCTCTTCTCAAAAAGAAGTTTTTCAATTACATTATGCAAAAAACCATCCAAAGATAAAGAATCAAGAAAATTATAATCTATTAAACCATTTTCTTTTAAAAAAATTAAATAGGTACCGAACTCCTTAAATAATTTTTTAAAATAAACCTTTTTTTTATCCTCCTCCAAGCTTTTAAATTGCTGTCTAATGTTATAAATTTTTTCCGAGAGTTCTATTTCCTTCGAAGCGACTTGTTTTCTTATTTTTTTTAAATCTATTTCGCCTTCTTTAATTACATCAATGATCGTGATTTTTAGGTCATCAAAAAACTGCTCTGAGAAGATATGCATAGATCCAATTAATTTAAAACAAAATAAGGTAATAAAATTATGGTTGAGATAATATAAGTTGTGTTCTAATATTTAATCTAATAATCCGGCTATTTTCTGGCTCACACTTTGAATGTTTAGAAAGACCATACCAAGACTCGCATCATTCGACGCCAGAACACAGAGTATTGCGTTCTCACCTGCGCGAGACAATATGATTAATCCATCAAGCCCTTCGATGAGAATTCTCTTCAAATCACCGCGCGCGAGCTCTTGGACTGCCCTTTCTGAGACACTTAAGATCGCAGCCGACATCGCACTCACGATTCCATCATTAACTTCACCCGACAGAGCAGAACAAATTGGTAATCCTTGAACAGACACGATAGCGCTTCCTTGGATATCCGAATTAACTGCTTCTAGGTTGCGTAGTATGTCAGTTAGCTCAGCTATATTCTCGCTCATTCTCTTTCTTCTTTTTTATTTTTAGAAGGTATAGATGAATAATAAAATTAAATTATATCAATATGGTATATAAATATTGATTTTCTTATTTAATTTTTTCAAGCTTATACGTTATTATTAAAAATAGATCTATATTAATTTTTTGATCTCTATTATTCTTTTTGAAGAGAAAGAGATTTAAAAAATATTATTATCCATTCTTCATTATTTTTAGACATGTCTGCTAAGAAAAATGAATCAGAGAAATCAGAAAAGGATGAAGAAGATGAGCAATTGAAATTGGATTCACTCAAAAAAGCTGGCAAAATAGCACAAGAAGTAAAAGAGTTTATAAAACCACAAATCAAAATAGGTGCGAAAGGATTAGAGATTGTATCTTCGGCAGAAAAAAAAATATCCGAATTGGGGGGAGCGTGCGCTTTTCCCGTTAACTTATCCATAAACAATATCGCAGCTCATTATACCTCCCCACTTCGAGATGATGGTCTGACAATAGAGGAAAATGATCTCGTAAAAATAGATCTAGGTGTTCATATTGAAGGATATATTGTTGATACAGCATTCTCTGTAAATTTTAATCAGGAGGAGTTCTTACAAAATATTATTACTGCGACAGACACAGCAGTAGAAGCAGCAAAAATGATGGCGAAACCAGGTGTAAATACAAAAGATATTGGGAAGAAAATCGAAGATATTGTAAAAGGATTTAATTATAATCCCATAAAAGAACTGGGAGGTCATCAAATAGAACGATGGAGAGTCCATGGTACCAAAGCCCTTCCAGAATTAGGAACCCAAGGTGGAGACGAAATGGAAGTAGGAGATGTATTTGCTGTTGAAATATTCGCTTCGACAGGAGGTGGTTCAGTCCATAATACCAATAATTGTCATATTTATGCACTCAACCCATATACTGGGCGGGTTCCCCTGAGAAGAAAGAGTTCGAAGCAAATACTAGGTTTTGTAAATAGAAACTATAAAACATTACCTTTTGCAGAAAGATGGTTAGGTGAGGAATTTCAAATAGGTGTCGCATTTGGACTACAAGAGCTTATACAACAAGGAAAATTAAGAGAACATAATGTACTCTCCGAAGAGAAAGACGCCTATGTTGCTCAATCAGAGGAAACAATTTTGATCACTGAGGATGGCTATGAACAATTAACATAAATAATCAATTTTATTCTAAAAAATATATCAAAACTTAATTCGCCAATAAAGATGCGAAAATTAAATATCTGCCTTATTTCCTTTAAGATACCACCTGATTCTATGGATGGAACCGCTAAATTTTTTAGAGGTATTTATGAGTATTTGAAAAAACAAGGGCATAATATTACCTTACTCACCGGAAAATGGAATTATGAGCTACAAGATCCGAATATAAAACAAATCGATATTATACCACGACGGTTTTTTTGGATCTTTCCATTCTACATTGGCGTGATAAAATTCCTAAGATCTCACACATTTGATATTATTCATGGAAATAATCCAAAAGGAGCACTTCCCATCATACTGGCAAATAAAACACAATTTGGATCTACAATCCATGATCTAGGATTTTTTACTCGTATTCCATTTGAGAAGATTTTGATTAGATTTATTGCTAAAACATCAAGGTTCATAACTACATGTTCAACTCAAATTAAGAAAGATTTAGTAAAAGAATTCCCAGATCTAAATCCAAATAAAATTTTTAATCTTTATTCCGCCATAGAAGAAAAATTTAGGCCATTTCCCGAGAAAGCGAGAAATCTTAAAGATAAATTAGATCTTGAAGGCCCTACCATACTATATATTGGTCGTGTTTCATATTATAAAGGTGTAGATGATATTATTAAAGCTTATTATCTTGCCAAGAAAAAGATTCCCGAATTGAATCTCATTATCGGAGGTCTTCCAGATTTCAGGACTCAAAGTGAATATGAATCATGGAAACAAAAATACACAGATATATCATTCGTGGGTTATATCCCCGATGACCAGATTCCAATCTATTATAGTTTAGGTGAAATCTTCATAACATATTCATATGCGTTCGAAGGATTTGGACTAACCCCGATAGAAGCAATCGCTTGCGGAACTCCCGTGATATGTTCATCAATTCCTGTATTCAAGGAAGTTTTGCAAGACAATGCTATTTTTGTGGAACCCAGAAACCCCAAATTACTTGCAGACGCCATAGTAGATTTAATAACTAATGATGAGAAAAGACAGAACTTAATTGGTAAAGCTCAGCGATTCATTCGACGTTATACCTGGCAAACAGTAGGAGAAAAATTAGAAAAAGTTTATCAACGATTTCTAAAAATGAAGGAATCGGATTAAAATGTTTCTCTACTTTATAAAATCGGTGGCTTTTAATGCAACCATCTGGTTTGCCCGAAAGTAATTAGACGATATTTTCGTACTCTGTCATAATCATTCCAAAAACATCCATAACATTCTGGGATATTTTCGCGTGAATCGATGAGCAACCTTCTAAATGCTCTGTATTTTTTTCCGTTCCAGATTTCATTAAATGAGTTTTTATATATGTTTCCCATGACATATTTTTCGCTAGTAAGATAACAGCATGGTAGAACCTTTCCCGTTGCAGTAATATATGTAGAGATCCATGGAGTGAGACACGGGCTTTCGTTTTTTAATGTTTTCCTGCTTAATAAATCAATTAGTTTTTCACGCCAGATGATATAAAATAGTTTTTTTTGCCTTTCCGTTATAGAATTAATGTCTTTGTTTATGTTAGCTATCGCTGTTTTAAGTTGTGTATATGTTGGGACGATATCAGAATCCACTCCAAAATCAAACACGGGCTCTAATCTAAATGAGTCCAATAGTTCCCATTTTTTAAGATATTGAAACATGGATTCATATTCTTCCAGATTTTTAGATTGAAGACAGCAAAGAATTCGTATAATTGTCTTTTTTCTGTCCATTGTAGCCAATAACTTCTCGAAATTTTCAATACAACGATAAAATGTTGAACTTCTAGTTATTTCTTCAAATGATTGGGGGTTTGTGCCGTGTAAAGAAAAAGTCAAAATGGTAGGGGGATTTGAGACCAATTTTTCGATATTAATATCATTCATTAAAGACATATTGCTCGGCATAGAAGTAGTAATATGTTTGCGATTGCATAATTCCAGGAATTTATAAATATCCGTGTTCAATAATGGTTCTCCCAATCCATTTAGTGTAAGATATAAAGGATTTATATTCTCTACCATGTGTTTAAATGTTTTATAGGAAATAATATTGTCTAAAGTCCTAATTTTTTGGAGATTGTGTCTGTCACACATAATGCAATCGAAATTGCATCGGTCAGTAATTTCAATTTGAAGTCTGATGGGTCCATCTTCTGAGGCGGCGGGAGTTCCTAATATTGAATAAAATAAAACACTGAATGCTTTTTTAATTTTAAATAAAGAGGTGAACTGGTTATTTCCAAAAATTAGTAATAAATCTTGAAGACGTC
>WJIN01000247.1 GCA_014730295.1 Promethearchaeota archaeon
AGTACGCCACAGTAAGGCGGACATGGAGAATTAGGGAGATTGACACCGGAAACTTCACGCGCTTTGAAGAAAATATACGTAATTCTGGGAGGACCTAACTAATTTTGTCGAGTAAGTGAGTTTTGTCATTTAAGTTTTTTTAGAAGAAAATTTTAAATTTTTAGATATTTTTCGTAGGACACAATGTCCAAAAAACCACTTTTATTTCGAAATAGAAAAAATACGGAAAGGAAAGACTGAAGGATCTAAGCGCTGATACTGAAAATTCTGGAAATTAACTTGAATTTTTACTTGTATATCTATCAATCTAATAATTTATGTTTGAGCCATTTAGGTGTAATAAACCCAAAGAGCCATTCGATCGCTCCAGATATTAAAATGCCTCTTGTCACGATTAGATAGATATAATCTTGTTGAACCGCAGCATCTAAAAATGCACCTAAAAGATAAGAGATAAATGCTGCCATTAGAAAAAAACCTTTCAGTCGTATTTCTGGGTTGTTATTATTAATTGAACCATATGAAAAAATTATCCCCGTAATGAAAAAAATCATTATTATTGATACAGCCAGTATCAAGTAAATTCCTGTAAATTCAACATCCACGGGGGGATAAAAATTCCCTATATTTGTTGGATCTAATGTCAACAATGCAAAAAATATGATTTCGAAGAAAATCCCATAAATGATTGATGCGCTTAATACAAATTTTCGATATTTCTGATAATAAAATTCTGTAAAGGCGACTAACCAAATAACAATAAAGATTGGACCGCATGCATTTCCTATGATATAATATAAATCCTCTGGAATTCCCATACCATCATTAAATAGGGCAACCAGAAAGGAGATACTACTTGGATACCAAGGGCTCACAATTCCGATTATGCTTATTCCAACGTATATTAAAAATCTCTCTTCTCGTTTAAAATATGAACAGATCAAGACCACTCCAACAAGGATACTGATAATTACAAATATCAAACTCAAGAAGCCATTTAGAAAAGATAAGGCATCTAAACTAATACTATTTCACCTCTCTCCCTTAGTAATTTACAAATATTACTAAGAATATGGAATATAAAATATTATGGATATCTTCTATTTAAAAATTTGGGTGCTTATCAATATGGAAATCTTAAAAATCCGCGTATGTTCCCGTTAAATTAGATAATATCTGTAAGATTGATGTTGTAATAAAAAAGCAACAAAACTAAGGAAAAGAAAGTAGGAGCAATCAAGCTCAACCCCAATAATCTCTGAGTTACCTTTATCGCTTCCTTTAAGGTATTCATTACAACATCAAAATATTTCGGTTCGCCCCAAATCTTTATATCTTCAATTATAGAACTTTTATAGAGGAATTCTACTGGTTCTAGATTTTCTTCCGCATTCTTGATAAGTTTCTGGACTTTTTTCAAAATGTCATTTACTTTTATTTTATCCCCAAGAGGAGAATAACCTCTGCTGGTAAATTTCCGTGCGACAGTATGGGAATCTGATGTGGTTATTTCTCCTTTTTCAATTCCTATATTTTGAAGCATATTTAAGATATATGAGCGGATATCTGAATACGCATTATTGGCGTCAAAATGGATAAGCGCTGTTTTTTGATTTGTTTTCTGATTTTGAAATAGATGCAGAATGATCCCCCCATATCCGATTCCGTCTTCTTCCCTATATTCTTGCATTCGATCCCTTGCTACCCCATACCACATTTCAGTATAATCATCATTACTTAGATTTTCGCTGAATTTGAGTAATAAATTCATTGTAGCATTAATTAAATCTCTTGCTTCATTACTGCCATCTTTTATCAAAACTTCATCTCCAATAATAGAATTATGAGCATCGATAACAATTATATCGTCATACCCGATATCTCTCGTTTCTTTTAGTATTTTGATTCCTACTTCGGATTGGATGTCATCAGAAGGTAAGGGATGTCTGGTTAAGATTACCAAGGGAACTTGATTGATCCTTAATCCAATAACCTTTGCTGTATTGTCGAGATCCCTGGAAAATCCTCCGATCTTTTGAATCCATAAACTTTGAGAAATATTATCCACGTTTTTTACATCGTGAGTTATTTTATTTACTATTTTTTCTACTTCTTTTTGTTTGGTTAAGTTTTTCGAATGATCATTTGTAGTATGGTAAACTGTTGCACCAGGAATATTTTCCAGTGTTTTATATATCAATTCGGGTAAATCTGAAGAGCCACACGTTTTAAAAGGTCCAAAATGCACATCTGGGATAACGAACATTCCCTTAATTTTACGTGATTTTTGGGATCTTATGAAAAGATATTGAACTTTAATATTTGTTTTATGGCCCACTTCATCAAATAGTTCTTCGATTTGGTCATCATTTCCTTCTGTCAGCATAGATAATACGAATGAACGTATAAATTTATATCCTCCAAGCCCAGTAGCCTCTTTATAGATGTTGCTTACTTGAAATAATCCTTTTGCATATGGTAACGTAAAAATAAGAGCACAAGAACAACAAAAAATGATCGCTTTTATAAAAAAATCTACAGAAAACTGTGCGGTAAAAATACTATACAATATTATCCCGATGACGGGTTGGGACAACGATAATATGAAGAACCCAGGTTGTCCGACAGTGGTGAAGGAAAAATAAATCACAAATGCCACGATATAGGCAACTATTATCCCTAAGATAAAAAATATTTCTTGAAAAGTAATATTTCCCAATATCCAACTTAGAAAATGACCAGAAATATAAATTATTCCGATGATTAAGCTAAAAATTTCGTTCAATTGAAATGACCAACCGTGAGGGGGAAGTTTAAGGATCGGAGCCTTCTTAGAATATAAGAGGGAAATAACCATTGTAATCGTTTCACTAAGAAAAAAGATTATGAAAATTTGTAAAAAATAATCGAATGCAACCATCAAATTAAGGCTTCCTAAGTACAATTGGTTGAATAGAGTAGATATAATGCTTACCATAAGCGGAATGATAATTAAACCAAGGTATATGACAAGCCTATTAGTTAATAAATCAAAATAAGAAAAAAATGATGGTGCTTTCCGATTTGATACTTCGATCTCTCCTTGCATCTATTAGATATTAAAACTTATTATTCTTTTAAAATTATTCCAGAATTTAAAATCAACGCAATTTGATTATAGAAGAAAATAAAAAAAGTTAAAATTTACTGAAAAATAAGAATTAACTATATGGCGTTTAATAATTCCCAGAGAGGATCAAATAGACAATTTCTTGATATTTTTTTGGATGGGATAACCTTTTTCAAAGATTCCTATGTTAAGATAATTTTACCCTTATTTTTCCTCGCATTTATGCCTATTGTTCTCACCACATTTCTTTTACCGGATCTACTCTATCAAGAAAGTTTGCTAAGTGGACAAGCAAATACAATTTTGAACCAGATAATCGAAACCGGGGAAATGCCTTCACAGGAAAATTATGATATTTTGATTCAATATTTTGCCCTATTTATTGGGAATATGATATTTCAGCTTCTAATTGATAATATCTTCACGATCTTTGGCTTTTGCTTAGTTGCGTATTACCTTTACCAAACATATCTGAATCGGGACGTTGATCTATGGGAAAGTATGAAAGAAAGAGTTAATTTTAACCTTCTCCTCGTCATCTTTATTTTAGGAATTGGATTTCCTTTTGGGCTTATATTTTTACTAATCCCTGGAATCCTTATTTTTGGATATTTTATCTTCTCTATTTTCACCTATAGTGCCGATGAATTTGATAACTCAATTTCAACCGCGAGGAGAATTGCGAAAGGCTCTTTTTTACGAATTATTGGAATTGCGGTTTTAAGCCTAATTATCACAGCGATGATTAATCTACCCTATACATTAATCTTAGATATAATTTGGCCCGTGAATAATGCGACTTATATTAGTTGGTTAAGTCCAGCAACGAGAAATTATTTTATGCTCTTACTTTATAGCTTAAGTTCTCAGTTGGTCAATATGTTATTAACCCCCCTTATGTTATGCCTATTAACTCCATTATTTGCCCATAATCTTCAAGAAAAAGGAATCATTACTGGAGTTTCTGAACTTTCCGGATGGAAAGCAAAGGCACGCTCATCCAAGCCATTTCAACTTAAAGAAGGTATGTTCTGTCCCTATTGTGGAGAAAGAATAAAAGAAATTGTCAATGAATGTCCTAATTGCGGTAGATCCCTTCGATTTGAATAATTGGTTAAATTAATTTTTTAATTTTGTTATATTATCATTTTTTTTCCGAATTTAATAGATTATGGAAATTCTCAAAAACATTTTGAGATTTTCTACGGAATAGAAAAAAAATTAAATTAGAAGGGTAAATTAGAATTAATATGTATATATTTTTCGACAAGAAACGTGAAATTGACCCAAAGCAGCTAAATAATCCAACGGTATTAATAGGCTGGCCAGGTATCGCACTAGTTGGTAAATTGGCAATAAGTTCTATTAAAGATTCAATAGACGCGGAGTTGATCTATGAGATACAATATTTTGATTTCCCTCCCAAGAGTTCTGTGGAAAATGGTGCATTAGATATTCCCACAGCCAAATTATACTATAAAGCACGAGAAGAGGGAGATATCTTTGTCCTAACAGGAGATTACCAACCACAATCACCAGAAGGAGTGTTTGAATTTTCAAAGCAGTTCTGTGAACAAATGGATATATTAACTGAAGGGAATATTCGAATGTATTTAAGTGCGGGGGCGATGGTATCCGATAAATCTACTGATAAAGAAGCGCCGACAGTATTCGTATCTGGAACAGATATGTCTCTTGCCGAGAGTTTTTTAGAATTTGAACATACAGAATTAATGGAGAGCGGTGTTATAGCAGGAGCTAACGGTATATTGCCCGCATGGGCAGGGAAAAATAATTTTGCGCCGGGAATTTGCCTCTTGGCTGAAACATTACCTCTCAGAATGATAAATCTCGATCCAAAAGCATCAAAATCACTTGTGACCATAATAAAAGACTATTTTCATATTGACATGGATTACTCCGAGCTCGACAAAAAGATCGAAGAGATGGAAGATATGCTCGATAAATTTAAGGAGCAAGCCAACCATTTCATGAAGGAGTATCAGAAGGATAAGGGCGTAGATTCCTATTTTCGCTAATTTTTAACGATCTTTTCGTCTTTTAGAAATATCCTTTTTCAAAATTATAAAATTATATATTTCAAAGATTATAGTTTAATTATTAGTATAAAACAATATTTAGAGGAAAAATAAATGAAGTTCTTTAAACTATTTACTCCGTTTAAAATTAGAAACACTGAAATCTCAAATCGAATCATTATGCCGGCAATGCATTTAGGCCTGGCGGACCAAGGAGCTATCACCGATAGACTTATAGATTTTTACGTGGAACGTGCCAAAGGAGGAGCTGGAATGCTCATTATTGGCGGGTGCTATGTAGATATCTATGGAAAGGGATTACCCTCGATGATTGCCGTAGATGATGATAAGTTTATTTCAGGATTACAGGAATTTACTGAAGCGGTTCACAATGCACGCGATGACGTGAAAGTCTGCTGTCAGTTATATCATGGTGGTGCGTATGCCTTTCCACAAATAATCGGTAAACAACCAATCGCACCGTCAGAGGTGTATAGTAATTTCAGTAATACTACACCTCGTAAAATGACGCATGAGGATATAAAACGTGAGCAACAAGCCTTTGCCGATGCGGCTGTCCGAGCGCAAAAAGCCGGATTTGACGCTGTTGAAATATGTGCAAATGCGGGCTATTTAATGGACCAATTTATCTCTCCAAAAACTAACAAACGTACTGATGAATATGGCGGAGATCTGGAAGACCGCTTACGATTTCCAAAAGAGACGATAGAGCTTATGAGAATGGCAGTTGATGATTATATAATCGGATATCGCATTTCTGGAGATGATTTTGTCCCTGGAAGTAATACCTATAAGGAAAAGGGTGTTGTTGCAGAGGAATTATCCGATTTGCTGGATTATTTCAATGTGACTGGTGGATGGCATGAAACTAAAGTACCGCAATTAACTATGGATGTTCCAGAAGGAGCCTATACCTATCTCGCTGAAAATATCAAACGCCGCGTAAAAATTCCTATATTTTCATCGAATCGGATAAATGACCCAATTGTTGCAGAAGAAACTTTGTTAGCTGGGAAAGCCGATGCGATTTGTATGGGAAGAGCCTTAATTGCAGATCCATTTCTACCTCAAAAAGCGAAAGATAAAGACCTCCATTCCATTATTCATTGTGTAGCGTGCAATCAAGGGTGTTTTGATAATGTTTTTGCGTTGAAACCCATTACGTGTTTAAGAAATGCGAGAGCGGCAGATGAACAGAGGCGAGGATTAAACCCCATTGAGGAAAAGAAGAAAATTATGGTAATAGGGGCTGGACCTGCGGGATTGGAAGCAGCTCGTATTGCAGCAACGCGAGGGCATGATGTAACGATATTTGAGAAAGAGGATAAAATCGGCGGGTTAATTAATGTAATTTGGATTCCACCCGGTAGGAATGAGTTCAAGCGTATGATCGATGATTATACGTATTGGATCAATAAATTAAATATAGATGTAAACCTCAATACTGAAGTCACCTTGGAGACAGTTCAAGAATTCAACCCCGATGCGGTGTTCCTTGCAACGGGATCTCTTCCTGTAAAACCGAAGATATCGGGAATTGATAAAGACCACGTGTATTGGGCCAACGATGTGTTCACAAAAGACGCTCCTGTGGGAAGAAATAATGTAATTATAGGTGGCGGGGCTACAGGAATCGAATTAGCGATATATCTTGCTGAATTTGGATCATTATCCTGTGAAGAGTTTAAATTCTTAACCTTTTACGATGCTTTGGAAACTGATGTAGCGTTGGATATGCTCTACCGAGGAAAAAATAAGGTTACCCTTCTCGAGCGACTCCCTAAATTTGGATCAATCTTGGGTAAAACAACAAAATGGGTGTTATTAGATAAAGTTGATAAGCTTGGGGTTGAGAAATTGGCGAATGTCAATGTCACAGAGATTGGCGATGACTATGTGAAATACGAAGATAAAGAGGGTGTAGACCAAATAATCGATAATGTGGATAAAGTCTATTATGCTACTGGGGTAAAGTCTAATGACCAACTCTATAAGCCGATTAAGAAAATGGGCATCGATGTACAAAAAATTGGTTCAGCCAGAAAACCTGAAACTGCTTTGGAAGCAATTGAAAAGGGGTATAAATCAGGAAATCGTATCTAATTTAATCTCTATCTATTTATTCTTATTTTAACAATCCTTCATTTTTTCTATTTTTAATAATTTCTAAAATTTAATACTCTTTAGTGTATTTCTTCACATATATTCAAAATACGAGATGAAGGACTATAGAACATACTTTATCCCAAGAGCTTAACTTGAAACTAAATGAACTTAACGGAAAATCACAGAATTATATTAAAGATGTGCTGAAAATTATTCAACTATATATTGGATTAGAATATCTCATCTCATTAACCCTGTTCGGGAGCCAAATTCCGGAAAAACTTGAAAATAATAGCGTGTCTGATTGCGATTTGCTTATCATTCTTTCGAACGATACACCTTCGAAATTGATGAAGCAATGTGAGAAGAGGATTATAGCGTTAGAAATTAAACATAAATTCCGTGATCAAGATGGGTCTCTCCCGAAAAAAGCTTTAATAGCAGTACAGCAATCAACAGGTATGTTTATCAGTCATTTTCTTACCAAAGAGAGATATTTTCAAGAAAATAATTTTTCAAAAATATTTGGTGTTAATCGAGTTTTTAGTATTTTATTTGCCCCAAGACACATTGTACTTAATAATGTTATTGAAAGCAATAAAAGCTTATACGGCACTCCGATAGACCAGATCACGAACAAACCTGATGTCCCAGTGGCGGATATTCTCAAGAGTTTAGTTATGAATCTAATGATATCTTTCTTTTCTCTTTTAATATCACCATTCCGCTCATTAAAAGCGATTAAATACCAATTAGAAGCAGTTAAATGGTCATTGCGAGCTTCAAATTATTATGCGTTCGAGGAAGCATCGACTCTGGATGAAATAATTACCCGCTTCTGTCTAAATTCCCAAAAGAATCATTCGAATAAATGCAAACAGTTTTATAAAAGATTTTTAGCTCTACGTGCTCATCCTTCCGACGATCTTCGGTTTACACTACGTTCTCCTGTACATATTTTAAAGATCCATCGCATAGCAATAATGTTAAAAAATTATTTAGCAAGATAATTTAATAGTATATTCATTATTTTTCTAAGATGATGGTAAAATGAATTTGAATTCCGATATTGAAGAAAGATATGTGAAAATCAATGGCGTGAGCCTTCATGTAGTGCTCGCAGGACCAGAAGGGGCACCTCCCTTAATGCTATTACACGGATTTCCTGATTTTTGGTACGGGTGGAAAAACATTATATCTGGCTTGAAAGATGAATTCAGATTGGTTGTTCCCGACCTAAAAGGGTTTAATTTATCCGATAAGCCAACACAAGTGGAAGAGTATGATCTAAAAATTCTTGTAGAAGATATAAAACATCTCAGTGAGAAATTAGAATTAGATACATTCAATTTAGCGGGACATGATTGGGGGGGCGTGATTGCTTGGGCCGTTGCGGAAAAATATCCTGATACGATTAACAAGTTAATCATACTTAATGCACCTCATTATAAGGTATTTCGAGATAAAATTGAAAAGAATAAGAGCCAGAGAAAAGCGAGCGGATATATATCCCAATTAATTAAGGATGGAAGCGATGAACTGCTCATGCGTGATGATTTCCAGATGCTCAGATTTGCTACTTTTCAGAATGCGAGAAATAAGGGCGCCTTCTCTGAAGAAGATAAAGCCATGTACCTTGATGCGTGGTCTCAACCGAAAGCATTGAAAACATCTGTACATTATTATAGGGCAAATAGGCGGTATGAAGATTGGACTGGAAAGATTCACGTGCCTACTTTAGTTATTTTTGGAATGAAAGATAATTATGTCAAACCCGTTGTATTAGAGGGCCTTTCGGACTATGTAGGCGATTTGAAAATCGTGAAAAGCGAAGATTCCTCCCACTGGGTAATGCATGATGATCCCGAACTAGTGATCTCCTCGATTCGTGATTTTGTCCTTAAAGGAGATGGATAAATTTTCTCAACCATTGTTCTTAAATCCTTTACCCTATAGTAGAAGAATCTTAGCTTATTATTTGAAAAATGTCTCAAACGCTTTTTTTTTCTTAAAATACTCGTCAAATTCGGTTGATTTTTCTACCCGAGAATTTTTGTTATCTTTACAATTTTCTGGTGCCATATTCGGTGATAATGATAAAACATCTTCATTCGAAATTAGTTTCTTCATTTCATAGTTTTATCCAACTTTAGCTTTATAAAAACCACTGTTAAATTATGAAATGTAATATTCCCTATTCATAAATGAATCTTCTCTTTAGTTTTGATTATAGGAATCATCCTAAATCTTCCTCTCAGAAGCTTAAAAAGAAGCAAGGAATTTAGATTAAAAAATTTAAGGCAATTTTCAATAAAATTCTTTCAGCTTATTCTTGAGATATTGAAGTACCCTAAATATACCGAATACCAAAATACAACACATCATAAAAATCTCGAATCCCAACACCAAAGAATTTGTTTCATATGCCATAATATATCCCTGTAAGGCTATTATGATAAAGGCTCTAAGGACCCAAATGGTTGAGCCAAGTAAGGCGACGTATCCTATAATATTTCCCATCAATAAAAGGAAAGATTTCCTCTCTGATTCTGCCATATCATATCTCTCTGAACTTTTTAGTTTTATTAATTAACCGACTCTGTCTTTTTTAATGGTACTGAACGGTGGTTTATTTCTCAATTTTGATAAAGGAAAAGAAAGGGAGAAATAATTTAACATTAAAAATGATTATTGGAACCTTGAATATACACTTCCAATAGGCTTATGGAGCAAAATGATCATTTTAATGAGAGAATCCATTATTTTCAAGTTTTTATGACGTTCTCTATCGCTTAGATGGTGATCCTCAGGAAATATTCCCAGATGATTTAATAACAAACGGAAATCACTTTCAAGAAGATTAATTTTTTCTAAATTCCTATTTGCAACATTCTTAAATTGGTCCAAGATTCTCTTTGCTTCGGGATAATTTAGTATCATATTTGTATAACGTTTTTTAATCTGAGGGAGAAACTCCAAGTATAGCTCATTTGCAGAGATAAAATCGTGAAATTCATTGACCTTATTTAATAATTTATTCAAAGAAACATGGGCCATTTTGCGATTATCAGACCTGCCCGTAGAAGGGGAAGTTTTAAGACCAATAATCGATTGAAACCAGATTGTTGTTAGCTCAAGATAATTATTAAATTTTGCTCTAGTTTCTTCTTGAATGGTTTGCTTGGCAATCTCAGCTATTTCATCATCATTCGAGTTTTCGCACGATATTTTCATAAAAATATCTGCAATTTCACATTTTACTTTATCCTTTTTATCTCTACTATTCAGCATCCTAAAAAATACCCCAAAACTTGTTTGTATACCTTGAAAAGTGGTATGTCTTTACCAATTACCTAACTCCTTACTATTAAATATTATCAATTAATTGTTAAAATATAATACGCATTCTGGTTTTGTCTGTTGCGATATCACAAAATATCTTATTGTCGGGTTGGCTTTTTTAATCAATTAGTTTTGTAGCAAGGATGTCACTTATTTCAATCAATATCTCTTGTGCTAATTCTCATGGAAAGAATATGTCGCGTGAAGAATGTTTTTTATAAAATGGAATATTAGAAGAACTTAGCTATTATTCAATATCTATAAAAAACATAAACAAATCATTTTTATAGGAGTTTGGGTTAAATATTATTGTAATCAATCATAATTATAGGGGTAAAATAGATGGCTGAAGATATAAATGTCAGAGAATTGTTTTTCGATATTCTTGATCTCGTGAAGTTCGAGCTCAAATTTTATAAATATAAGGAAAGTCCTCTGTTTGAACGTATAGTGAAGACGAGACTCTTTCAAATGAAGTTACAGAAACTTAAAGACTTCATTTCAAATTACTTCGAAATCATGTATCAAGATAAAGATAGTCCCATAAATCAAGCAGCACTCCAAGCACAACTGGATAATATCGCGAGGCTTACAAACTACTATAACGATCTGAGCAACTTTTATAAAGATTCTACGAAGAACCTGATTACAAAAGATAAAGTATTATCCTTGATCGAATACAGTCATATGGAAACACTCTTCTTAATATTCACCAATATCTTGGATTGGGAGCATTATAAAAGTTCACTCTTATTCCCCACTGATAAAGAAAAGGAAAAAATGCTAAAAGAATTCTTAAACAAACTCGCAAGTAGTGAAATTAAAGAAATCGAAGATGTAGACGAACTTGAGCAAGATATCGAAAACTTCATTGAAAAAATTGAAGCATAACATCATCTTTTTTTAAATCTCAATTTAAATTCTTTCCAAAATAAATCTATTTGGAAAATATCTAATCTTTAAAATACCACCCTAAAAAATTCCTCCATATTCCTCCTAAAAAATTTTTAATCTATTAAAATCAACTTTTTAATAGAGGTTTTGTTAATTTGTAATTAGGGTGCTGTAAGGGGTTTCGTAAAAAGATTTCCTAATTTTCAAAGGAAAAATGGAATATAGATATCTTTTTAAAGGTATTTTTTTATGTGAATCCATGCATTCAATAAAAATGGTTGAGAATGAAAAAAAAGATAATGAAAATGGATGATTGTTTCGACGAGATACTGAAGTTTTATAACGAATTAGGAGAAAACGGCTTGAAAGAATATAATAAGGAAAAATGGTTATATAATTCAAAATATCTGGTCAAGCTAATGGACCATCTTGATAGAGAGGCAGAAAACTATGAGCGAGTGAAAAATTGTCTACTCTTTTTAATGAATCTCTGTTTTGATTTCGACCAGCCAGATCATTATCATTCGAAAGGAAAATCACCGAAAGAGCTTAATGAAGGTGAAAAAGAAAGTTATAAGGTTCTATTGAAAGCGGAATATTCAACACTTTTAAATTGAATGAATGTGGATTAGTTAAAGCTTCTTTGAGGGGCAATGGGGTTAGGGTTTTAAAAAATATGGAGATCTTGAAGTTCATATAACTCATCAAATTCATTAAAACTTCTGTTTATTTCATTCAATAAGGACTTTAGCTTCGCACGCGTCTTCTTATCCTCCGAAAACGTATCTAAAATCACTTTCTGAAAATTAATATGATATTCAGAGGTGAGATCGGATAATTTCTCTAAATTTTCCCTCTCTATCCCATTTTGGTTTAATTTCTCGATGATGTTTTGGACTTGATTTTTCAAGTGAACTGTCGCCCATAAAGCATCACGAGATTTTTTGTATAATTCGGTTTCCTTTTCATACGCTATTAAATCCTCTTCCGATAATTCCGTTTTTTTGTCAACATTATCAATCCTTTCGCTTAGTAGATGTTTCACCCTATGATAAATACTGATGGCATTTTGAATTTTTCTCAATGCTTCCATGAGATTCATTTTTCGCAGCAAGCGAGCTTCAACGATTTTAAGGTACGCATCATCATAGTATGTCTGTATCGTACCAAAAGTGGATTTTTCCCACTCTCCCATCCACAATTTTATTTGAGTTAAATCCTCATTTAAACTTCTGACCCTCCGTTCTGAAATATCTTCTTGTTCGAGTAACTTATAAATTTGGGTTACATCTTTTCTCACGGTTTCGATCTTTTCCCTTAATTTTCTCACCTTTGTTTCAATATTGGTAATGCTTCTAGTTTTACATAACCTTTCGCATGTTTGCAATATCTCGAGAGCATCATTTAAGAGAGCAAGAAACTTTTGCTTATCTTCCTTAATATAATATTTTGCATCTTGAATTTTTTGTTTTGCCCTATCCATTTGAATTTCTACTTCAAAAATGTAATCAATTAAAGTTACTTGCTTACGCTCCTTCAAGATACGGGACTTTCTCTCCATATCATCATCGACTTTTCTACTGGCAAAAAACCACAATATCCCTGCGGGAAGCCAAAAAAATACGGAAAATACCATCATATTGTAAATATTCCCCAAAAGAGATATTAAGAGAAATGAGATTAGTAGTGTGAGCCCTTTACCAATTTGTTCTGAAAGATTGAAAAAAGAGGCTGCCGTACCTTTATGTTCTGGTAGATTTACATCAATCATTATAGCGTTTCTATTTGCAACTGGTCCCGAACTGAGGATTGACCCTATTAATGCAAATATAAAAAAGAAGATATAATTAGGGTAGGCGGCAAAAATCGCCCCAATTGTTGTAAATAAATAAGAACCAATCTCACCCGTTGGGATAGGAGACGGATAACTCACACCCAAAGCCCCTAAATGGATTGGCTGGATGAACAGCAGCATCATTAAGCAAATTGGTACTGTAAGAATCATACACGCTGTTGCTAGCCGTGCGCGATTTTTTTTATTTTTTTTAAATAAATAATCTCCAAGCGCCGATAAGATAATATTGCCTAAGAGATACCCGATTCCAACTAGACCGGCAAAGATTGTTGCGGTCTGAAGTCGTATTTCTGGAGGGAGAGGATGGAAATAATAAAGGGCGAACATTGAGGTAAGAAAATATACAAAAATGGTTCCGGGGATAATGGAGAAGAAACCTTGAATGATGAGATACTGATTGGTGCCTTTGCCAAGTATTTCTCGTAAGTCTGCTTGAGATATTCTATAACTATATTCCAGGTTCATATCTCCTAATTCGGTTAACTCATTTTCACTAGCACCCCGATATGGAAGTTTGACAAAAAATAATAAAAATACGATTGTAAGACTAATTCCAGAGAGTAAGAAAAATGGGAATCGCCACCCGAGAATCGGCCCGATAAACGATGATAATCCTTGTCCGATGCCGTTTGATACGGAACTAAGAATTGCCAGCATACCAAACCATCCCGACCTTTCATCGGGAGGGATAGCATCGGAGATAATAGAATATCCGACAGGCAGTACACATCCAAGTCCAGCACCACTCAGCATTCGGGAGAATATTACCATGGGTAAATTAAAAGAGAAAGCCGTAAGCAACATCCCAACCGTCCAGGAAAACGCACCAGCAAAAATGAGTTTCGTTCTATTAATGCGATCGGTATAATATCCCCAGATAAGCGCAAAAACCGCACTAATTAGTACAAAAAACGCATCGGGAATGGCGATTAATGATTCTGGAATGCCGAACTCTTCTTTTATTGCTGCATATGATGGTATGAGCATATTTGCACAAGCGATACTTACGAAGAGTAGCAAATTCACCAAAATGATTGGTACAAGATCTTTTTTATCAATTCTCGTCAGCGGAATACCAAAATCCTCTCGACATTTTTAGCTCTGATTAATAAATTAAGTGATACACATTAAAAAAAAATTAGTGGTAGAAAAAAATACAAAAAAATGATATAAGAATTTTCTTAATTTTTTGATATTGAATAATTAGAGATATCACCTCAATAACATCTTAATATATACCTTTAACCATGAAAGTCCACTTTCACGAATATTTGGTCAAATAGTAATTAGCTAAAATCATACGATAATTCTATGATTAGAATATTTTTAGTTATACAAAAAATAACTAATTATTCCTACTCATCTTTAGTTATTAACCTTCTCCATAGGACAAACATGAGAATAAAAATCAGAAATGGAATAGTGGGAAGTGTTTGTGAAGGAGTATAATTTAAAATAATCCCCCCAGAATAGGTGATATAATCTGACAGATACTGGTAAAAGAATTATTAACTCCTAAAATACTGCCAACATCTTTTCTTCTAAAAGCATTAGTTAATTTACTTGTAAGAATTGGGCGTGTTACTCCTGTTCCAAACCCTATAAAGAAATAAGTAATCTCTCTATATTCATATTTAGAATATTGACAAAGATGCATTTATACATCTTTTCTATGTTTAATACTATCTTTTTGGGTTTCTAAGGTAAATTCCTTTTTCTGAAAAAAGTAACAAATATCTTAGGTCAATATTAGGTTAGTGGGATTAATTATATATAGGTAAAAATTTACAATTAATTAGATATAAATTAGAATTGGATGGAAAGTATATATGAAAGGGGTATTTTTTGAGGGTAAAGATAATCTCGTCGTTAAGGATGATTTGCCACAACCTTCTATACAGACTGATGAGGTTTTAATAAAAGTACACTATTGTGGGGTGTGTGGCTCTGATGTGGAATCTTTTAAAACAGGCGTGTTGGAAACTCCTGGGATAATTATTGGGCATGAATTTTCTGGGGAAATTGTGGAAGTGGGTGAGGAAGTGAAAGGATGGAATAAAGGAGATAAAGTGACCGCAAATCCAGCTCTTCCTTGTGAAGAATGTTATTGGTGTGCCCATAATCAAGAAAATTTATGTCGATGGTCAAGTGCGCTCGGCACGACGTATAACGGAGCAATGGCAGAATATATTAATGTCAAGGCAGAAAGATTGTTCAAGTTACCCGATAGTATTTCTCTAGAAGAAGGCGCTTTAATCGAGCCTCTTGCGGTGGCGTTATATGCAGTCCAAGACTCGGGATTTAAAATAGGGAAGTCATGCACAGTGATCGGCGCTGGAGGTATAGGACTATTTGCAATTCAAGTCCTTAATGCTGGAGGTGCGAGTCAAATTTGTGTACTTGAACCCGTCGAATCCAAACAAGAACTCGCGCTAAGCTTTGGGGCGACTAATGTGTTCTTCCCTGACAAATGGGGAAAAATAAATCGATTGACAGATAATATTGGTCCAGATTATATTTTTGATTGTGTGGGAATTCCAGATACTATAATGACTTCGATGAAATTGATCAAAAGAGGAGGGACTATAACCTTGATTGGACTTCATACTGAGCCTTTCGAAATGAAAGGATTTATGTCGATGGTGCTAAAAAGCGTGACGATGAAAGGTGTATTTGGGTATGTGAATGATACGTTTTCGACGGCTATAAATCTTGTAAGAATTGGTCATATTGATTTGAAATCGATGATTTCCAGAATCGTTCCTTTGGAGGGGACACCCGAGCTTTTTGAGGAATTAGCGGAAAAAACCCATCAAGATATCAAGGTTCTGATAAAAATTTAACATATCTCTGAAATAAAACACTTTAGATATAGAGAACGCATCTGTAAAATATTTTTAGAATGAAATATTTTTATAGGTATCTGGCTGCTCTGTAAAAATGAAGAAAGATAATCATCCAAAGACCAAGACCCAAGAAAATAGATATACGAAAGATTTTAAATCTGTTATTAATAATGTAATCTTTAATAGTCTCGGCTTTTTCTTTCTGGAATTTATTATTCCTATTTATGCAAGCCAAGAACTAAATGCTACTGGATTCCAGATCGGTTTAATTTTTTCCGTTCAAACGATTGGATTGATAATAAGCACGCTTTTTACCGGGTATTTAACCGATAAAGTCAAATCTAAGACTAATTTAATTCTATTGGGCTCATTTGGACGAGGTATCGCATATTTTGTTCTATATTTTGCCATAGTTTTCAGATCATTAGTTTATATTGGAGTAAGCACATTTTTAATTGGATTTTTTGCGGGTTTCTTCTGGATCCCATTCGATACAATCATCGCAGAAAAGTCTAATAAGGTTCATCGTTCACATGCCTATGGGAAACGAGATTCTGCGGTGGGGAAAGGACTTTTTATTGGGGGATTAGTGGGTTTCGGAATTCTAAGTATTGGCATCGAATTCTTGCCGGGAAATCTTTTTTTCACTTACTCTTCAATATTAATTTATGGCTTTTCCAATTTTGTTGCGGGTGTCCTATTCATCAATCGAGTAGATGAATCTCTTAAATTTTCCAATAACAATCCTAATGCAATCTCTGCTACTCATAGTGATGATGAATCTAAATCTACCCAAAAAGCGGATATAGGAATCTTGATTGGGATTGGATTTCTAAGTGTGGTAATATTGATGAGTAATATCAATGGTTCTTTAGCAAAACCCTTTCTCAACGTATATGTTCTCGAAAAAATCGTTGATAATACGATATTTGCAATGCTCGCCTATATTCCGAGCGGAATTATCGCGATGTTCGTTGCTCCAAGGTTAGGTAGCGGGCTGGATAAAATAAGTCCAAAACTAGGAATCGTGACCATCAGCATCATAGGGGCTATTACAACCTGGGGTATAATAAATGTTGATAATATAATTCTTTTTTCTATGCTACTCACTATTGACACGGCTATTGTTAATTTGAGTAATCTATTAATACTCAATCTCTATAGCAGAATAACAATCTCTAATCGAGGGAAATTGATGGGATTATATCAATTTTTAAGAAATGGAGGATTTATCTTGGGTCCATTATTGGGGGGATTAGCTGTTGATTTCTTAGACTTGACAGCTCCCTTTGCTATTTCAATTATCGTCGAACTGTGTTTAGTCCCGTTCTATCTAAGTTCAGTCCATTTTATAAAACCAAGATTAGAAGAATCATTTGAGGATTCAAGCTTGATAAGGAAATAAGATCATCAAGATTGCAGATAGATAGGTTGGGAATAAAAAAATATAAGAAAAATACAAATAATATAAAATCATTCGCTCGGTTGCTTTTCCTCTATTAAATCGTGAAAATCTGGAACATTTATATAGGGAATATCTTTTTCTTCCAAATGCTTATGGATTCTTTTCATATTTTTATCGAAATTCATCTCGTAGAAAATCATTGGGATTGCATATAACCCAGGGATTAGGAACGGCAGGAATATTAAAATTAGAGGGATCAATAAGGAAGCTCCACTTGGATCATAATTTATAACCCATGTAAGTGTATTGAAGAAGAGATTGAAATATACTAAGATCGTTGAGAAACTGATAGAATATTCTATGAAATCTCGGAAAATCCGATTTACTCCCTCTATATCTGGGTTTTTCCTTTTCCTCGTAAATTTCCTATAAGCAATTAGTCCCGCATCTTCCAAGTTCCAAATGGGAAAATAGATTATCACAATTAAAAAGCTAAAAAAGAAAGTTGCTAAAAAGATTGCTTCTGCACGAAATAAGGTTATAGCCATTCCTGGATCACCCGTAATTTGACGAAATACTGGCGTAAGTCCAAATTGCATTATTCCAGTGGCAATCACAAAACTTAAGAAACTTCCTTTCAATAATCGTAAGAATATTTTTCCCGTACTAATGTGGCCTTTATTTGGATTAATTCCATAAATGGGCTTTTTTCTTAATACATAGAATGATTTATGGAGTCTCATATAAAATCGCGTAGAATATGGGCTTAAATATTGCATTCCAATATAAACTCCTAACGGAATTAGGTATAACAATAGAATGTCAGACCATAATGGACCGGGTATAATCTTTACGAAGTGGGTCACGAATTCCTCTGGGATCCCCAGCCCAAATAATATATTGGGAAATCTGGCAAGGAGGAAAATTACTCCGTATAGAAGAATTGTTAGAATAAAACATATATATATCGGGATGAATTTCTTTTTGAAGAGAGATGATACTTTTGACATTTTTTTTAATCTGATTTTTATAGGATAGATCAAACTAATTATTATTAAATCAATCGGAATTATACTTCAATTCATCTTGAGGATAACTAAAGTATAAATTCGCGTATTTTTTTATTGGTTATAACAATTAGAATATGTTAACTAAAATTGGTATATAGAATAATTAGGAGATAAGAATGGTACCAGATATATGGTTTTATACAGTTTTGGGGATTTTAATCGCATTTATTGTGTTCTTTGTTGGTTTTATGGCTTGGCTGAAAACTAAATTCCCTCATCCTCTAATGATGAGAGTGCTCTCTACTTTGCATTCTGCGCTTTTTGGATATGAGAAAGCGATGATCGAATTAATCGGAGGACGGGGATATAAAAGTCATGTGTTTCCCGAAATTGTTAAAACAATGAAAACTATAAAAGATGAGGATCCAAAAATATCAAGTCTTTTTGATTCTAAAAATCCCAAAGAAGCGATGGAAACATGGATGGAAATTTTAAAAATGACGGGAATAACAAAGACTGGACATATTGTCGAAAATGGAGAGGATAAATATCAAATTGTCATACCCGATTGTTCTCTTTCAAATCCCATCCATGAAATAATTGGAGATCAAAAGGGGATTTGTCCTATGGCGTTAATTCTCGCCTCCTCCACTGCGATTGCTGATGAATCCACACCCATCGAAATAGATTACAGCTCATTCACACCAACTGGAACTAAAACGGATATTCAATTCATTAAAGAAGAATAAAACATTATCCATAGTTGTTTGAAATGATAAAATCATATTTGATCATATCTAAAGACGGCTTGCCTCTGTTTACAATTAGCCCGAATGACTCCTTTACAGATAATTCTTTGATTGGGTGCTTCCTAAGTGCCATTCAGAATTTTGCGAAGGAGGTAGGAAATAGCTGTATTGATTCGATTAATATGGATTCCTATACTTTTTATTATTCCGCACGTGATCCTATCTTTTCAATAGTTGCCGCAGATCCGTCTGATGAGATCGATAATCGGATATATAAGATCATCGCAGAGCGGTTAAGCAGGGCATTTTTACAAAAGTATCCAAAAGAGGCGATTGACGCTCAGAAGGATGAGATGGCTGCGTTCAATGATTTTAAGGAGGAATATGAGAAAATCTCAACTGAAATCGAAAAACTAAAAAAACAAAATAATAGAGATTTTATTTTGAATTATTTCCAGCAAGCCGCGAGTGATGAAAATATCAAAGGTATAATTGTATTCGATCTTAAAAATGATAAAGTGATAGCAAGCGATGTACCACCCGATATAACTGAAAAGAGTTTTGAATCCTTTAGTTCTATGTTGTTTAATTTCATAGATCGTATGGGTAATGAACTCAAGGCAGGGAAAATTAATGAAGTATTAATGAGAGCAGAAAAACATTGGATTGGTGGGTTTCGAAAGGGAGATATGGCAGTTTTCACTATATTTTCGCATGAATTTTTTGGAAATATAATTCCCGATTTCATTACAACTAAGATTTCTTGATTTTATTACTTCTTTGCTTAATTCATTTATTTTTTCTTTTATTTCTACTAATGCTTTTATATATTAATTGGTAAATTTTGTCCTTTCTGATTGATTTGTTCCTTTAGTTCCGAATTAAAAAGCTTTATTTCATCCCATAACCAATTCAATAAACGCATTTTTGAATTATAAATTTCCATTTCTGATTCCAGTATCTCCATCTTAATACCCCATAAATTCTAAAATCTATTTATAACAAATATAACAAAGAAAATGATTATTAAAGAGAGTAATATGGAGGTATATGGTCTATATATCTGGACACCTTACAATAAAAAATAGAAGTAAATTTTTAGAAAAATTGAGTTTTAATCTTTTCCAAATCATAAGCAAGATTTTCGATTGGTTCCTCTTCCACAATAATTTTATCCAATTTTTCTATAAGCTGGTCTGGAAAAAGATCTACTTCATTCATAGAATCTCGATATTCTTTGATTTGGGAAGTTACACTATACTCGCTGGTGCTTCGTTTGCTGTCGAATTCATTCATAACCGCTTGTTCAAAGGATTGGTATATCGTATCCATGAGATCTTTCTTAAAAGTTTCCACCTCGTTTGATACATCCGAGATCTTCCTATCATATTTCTTATTTATTTCTCCAATCTCATTATCGCGTTTTTCTTCCAATTCTTTTATCTTTGGCTCAATTTCTTGTTCAAGTTTTCTTAATTCTTCAATTTTACTTAGAATCTGTTCTGCCATATAAACTCCCTATCTAATTCTTTTTAATGGGATGTGGGTAATATTAATATTTAACTTTTTTTATCAGCTATAATTTTGAATTATTTGTAAATTAGGGCTTTTTCTTCTTGTTGTTGCGTAAATAATTCGCTTAAAATCAAGATTTTCTTTACTAACACGCTCTTGCTTGTAATAAAATTTACCTTATATATTTTTAAAACTCCATCATCTTTTTGAGGAATGCGTGTTAAAATATCTTCTATTGCCTCTTCTATTGAAAAACTCTCAACTCGTATATATTTCTTTATCTTGCCCCTAAATTTAGCCACATAAAACTGTTTTAACCCTTTCATAACCATCTCGATATTATGATAAATACAATATTATTGACTTGAATAAGTCAACAAAATATGGATAAGGTTTTGACTATTTAAATCTGCCCTTATAAAAACATTTATAAATCCATTTAAAGAAGAATGCGTGTTTTTTAAAAAATCGTGTAAAAAAGAATATAATTTAGCCTAAATTCTCTAAAATAATTAAATGAGATAGTTGATATCATATGCCTAAAAAAATTAAAATCCCAGAACCAAAATCGAATCTACCGTTCATTGATGCGCACTGTCATCTTCCATTTCCAAGACCAAAAAAAAATGATAAGTTACCCTCAGATATTGCCCAAATTAAAGATTATTTTGAAAAGGGAGGTCTATACTTGATCACGAGTTCCATAGATTTAGAGACTTTGAAAATGACCATAGATTTTATGGAAAAGACAGATAAAAACTACGGTTTTACAGTTGGTTGGGCTCCGCAAACCGTCACTTATACCTCAAGAAATAAATATGATGAAAAATGGGAAGAATGGATAGAATATGTACTACAAAATCCAGAAAAATACTTAGCTATTGGGGAAATTGGACTGGATTTCCATCATGCAAAAACATTAGAAAAGCGAAAGAAGCAAGTAGAGGAGTTAGAAAAGATTTTAGAAACCACTAAAGATATAGGTAAGCCCTATACGCTCCACGTAAGAAATCCCGCACCCCATGAATATGATAAGGATCATCCTAAGCATAAATTCAATCAGCCGGATGGAGCCACCAAAGAGATGTTGAGGATTTTGGATGATAATAAAATAGATCCAAATAGAGTTATGTTTCATTGTTTTTCGGGTCCAATGGAATATGGAATATCTTTACCTAAGAAAGGTTTCATATTATCCGTGCCGAGTTCGGCATATGGATATAGGAATTGGAGAGAAAATACAACAAACTCTCCTTTAGATTTTTTGGTAACTGAGACCGATAGCTATTATCAACATCCATATAAAAGGGGTCCGTATAACGTACCCGCAAATGTTTGTTATTCAATCGCAGCGATTGCTTATTCTCATAATGTTTCTCAAGAAGAAGTTGCAGAAAAAACAACACAAAATGCAATTGACTTTTTTAATTTAGACATAGAATAAAAATTTACTAGCTAGAGTAATCTAAATTGTGAAAATAGTGTGATTCCGATCATCCAACCAATAATTTAAATATCTAACTATCTTAATTTAAATTACAAAATCCAATAAAAATTTTTTAAATATTAAAAAAGATGTTATAATTTTTGGTGAGATTTTTGAATTATAAGATGAAATTAGGTGTAATATTAACAATATTTAGTGTTCTTATCTTAGCTATTGTTCCTTCATTAGCATCTGCATATTTAGATTCTGGAGATGGAGGTGGTTCAAGGTTAATTGGTGTAGCCTCTCATCGCGCAGATTGGTTTCCTGATGATCCAAACATCTACGTTGAAGTAACTTTATATGTTTATGATACTCACTGTTCTTATACATATGAAATAGGTACAACTTGGAATACAATCTCGGTATATAATGCAGAAACAAGTCTTAAGTATGATTCTCCAGAGGAGGGGATCATTACAGCAACAGTTCATAGGAGATTTGGTTATTTAGTTATTTTTTGGCCTGTTGTTGTCGATATAAAATGTCAAGTACATTATAATGAAAATACGGGATTAGTCTATTTTTCAGAGATTATACGTGATAATGCAGCTGAAGTAGCTCAAGCATTAATGGAGAATACACCATGGGATCAACTTGGTTAATTAATTTCGGTTTTAATTAATTAAATTTTTTTTATTTTATCCATTTTATTTTGAGTCTTTTTATAAGTTTTCATATTTAATGAAAAATATAAAATCTTATATTTGATGCCGACCAAAATCTTGCTTATCCCATATTTAATAGTGTCGGATGATTTGAATACGATCTTTGTATCTATAAATGTCAAACTTTATTCATTTCGATCATCAAATTTAAAGATTTGATCGATTTGCTTATATAGAACTATTTCGACAAATTAAGCCTTGGGATATTCC
>WJIN01000248.1 GCA_014730295.1 Promethearchaeota archaeon
AATCAAGATTAGTCTGCACAATGCTGTCATCGGCGGGGTTGTAGAGGAGCGCGCGTATCATGGAATTAATAATAGCACCATGAAAAGCATAAGTAAAGCGAATTTGTAGGTCGGCGTTCCGAGTGAGCAGAGCGAAACGAGAAACCCGACAACGCAAATTTTGATATATTATTTCAATAGGATCATCCGCTTTACAAATGTCTCCTCTCCGGCGGTGAGTTTATAGAAGGAGATTCCGCTGGAGAATGAGAATGTAAACGTTGTTTCCAATTCAAGTTGATAATTGTTGTTTAAATTTCCTTTCATACCGAATAATACTTCTTGAAATTTATATTTAATTATAGTATTCTTCAATGTTAACTTACTTGTGTTTTAATTATATGGATATAGGCTAGGAATTTTGAGTGAGAGAAGCTCCAAGAATCCGTCATTAACAGAAATAATTTTAAGTATAGTTATACCGGTTTTTGGCGCAATAGATGATTTTATCTCTGATTTCCAATTGGGAATTCCCAGCTGTTATAAGTGGTTTTTGATCGCTAATATCATATTGATACTCCTATTTTGGCGGAGATTCCCAAAAAGATACCGTTTATTGGTTTTATTTCTATTAATCCTCATTTCTATAGTAATTCAATATTTTGCTTATGGATATTGTACCCGACCTCCTAAATCTGAGGCATCTATATTTATACTAATAGACGGATCATTGGGGGATTTGAAAGAAGAGTATGATATCCCGGATAGAATCAAAGATGCTGTTGAAAAGGAATTGAAAGAGCTAAATATCGATTCTGATATCCAGTTTTTTAATGCTGACTATATAAAGGATATTGAAGAACGATGGGATTGGGCTTCGAAAGGGGGAGCTAACATAATTATGGGCGGTACTAAGGACAAGGGAAGAATTAAAATCACCACTAAACTATGTTCCTCCACATTTTCTGAAGATGATATTTTCACGGGGAAAGTGAGTTTGGCTAAAAATAATTTCGATTCAATTTCCCAAACTTGTTTTGATAATGATATTGAAGTATTGAGACCGGAGTATAAGAATGACTCCTATAATAATATAATGGATCAAGATATTATTGAATGTAATGTCGTTGAGAATGATTTCCCGAAAAGAACTCAATATATACTTAGTTACCTTATGGGAATGATCTTTTTGTATGAAGATATTCCTCAAATTGAGACAGAAAAAGAAATAGTAATATCTAAAAACTTCTTTGAACGTGCACTTAAAATCGGTGATGAAACGGCAAAATTTGACTTACCCTATTGCGGTATTTATATATATCAAGGTTATTGTGCTATTGAAAGCGCTTTAACTAGTGGAAAAGCTAATAGATTAAAAAGGAGTTATCAACAATCATTAAATTTGATCAATAAAGCCATTTCTTGTCGACGATCCAGATCAATTCTCGATGAACATTACGTAAGGGCTTCCATTGATAAGATTGTCCTTGAGGCTATGAAAATAAAAGGCCAATTAATTTTGAAATATGCAGGAATATTTGATCCTCAAAGAGCATATGTAGTTTTGATTAATGCCAGAGATACTTTTGATAGCCTTATTGCTACTGGCTATAAAAGCCATATTGGATACGCTTGGAAAGCCAAAGCATATTTCAATCTTTCCCTTCTCGAATATTATAATTCGAATTTTAATATATCCCAAGCCCTTCTTGATTCAACAATAGCATCATTGGATGAAGGGATGAAATTAGAACCGTTTGATTATTTTTTCTATTTTAAAAAGGCGACTTATTTTTCTATCTATGCAAAACTAAGAAATGATATCGGCGATGAAGAATATTTTAATAAGATATTTGATTTATTTAGCGAATCTATCCAAGTACTAAAAATTAAGAACAATAACGAAACCGCAAAATATGAAATCTACTTTAATTGGGCTCAAGCACACTATGTGTATGCACGGAGGATTAATGGCAAAAAGGCATTAAATTCTTTTGAAAAAGCCTATAATATTTTTGAAAAAGCAGAGTTGTTAAATTCCAGTGATCCCCAATTATTTTATGTTTGGGGAAATGCGTTATTCCATTGTGCTCAGAAATGTCCAGATGATAATTTACGCCAACAACCATATTACTTTGAACTTGGTAATAAGAAATTCGAAAAAGCTGCCAACTTGTGCATTAAAGGTAACTTTCATACCGTAGATCTTCCGGCCAAAATCTATAATCAGTGGGGCAATATGTTGTTAAGTTATGCTTCAAGATGCGAAAATGAAAAGGCAAAAAGATTAGTAAATAGTGCGATTGAAAAGTTCAAAAAGTCTTTGTTGGAAAATCCTGATAGATATAAAACCACAAATAACCTTGGATTCGCTTATCATAAATTAGCACTTTTCTATGATTGCCGATATTCGACCGAGTATTATGATAGTTCCTTTCTTTATTTTAGCAAAGCGATTGAACACAAAAATGATATAGCTGATGTCTACATTTCTTGGGCTTACAGCCTTAATGATTATTTAAAATGTTTTAATTCAAATGAGACTATAGAAACTATCTATCAAGAAATAAAATTAAGGCGAAAAACTGGATTCCCTTTCAGCGATTATTATCGATTTTTACTAACCAAGATGTTCGAAACTGCGATCGAAATCGATAGTAGTGGATTCAGCTATAGATTAAGGGAATATAATAATTTACTAAATGTCGATACGAATCCATAAATCATTATAGCCACACTGAGACGTCTTTGAGTGCTTGAGTTATAATCCTCCCTCTTTCCCATTGACCAATGCCCATTGATAGTCTATTATTACATTATGCTGAGTGCGTGGAAAATAATTCTGCTGTAAATATACGGAGGTTGTTTTGGATCCGGTTCTCATCGGCTTTATCGTCTATCTAATCCTGATACTTGTCGTCGGTTTCATCACCGTGCGTCTCAC
>WJIN01000249.1 GCA_014730295.1 Promethearchaeota archaeon
TATAAAGTCCTTACACTTCAAAAGGCTTCACAAGCAACAACAGGAGAGTATTAAACAAATTGCGGAAGATTATAAAGACATAATTGCCATAGATTCTTATTTATACAATGGACGATTCAAAGTGATGGAATGCTATGCTCCATATTACATGAGTGCTATAGATACAAAAGGAAATTTTTGGGGATGTTGTAAAATAAGAGATGAAAATTTTCGAATCGGTAACTTGATAGTAGAAGATATAGATACAATAGAAATGAGGTTAAAAACGAAAACTCCTATAAAAAGAAAATTACTATGTCCTCCAAACTGTTTGGGGATAACTCCTTATCCTGAAGTTGATTCTTTCGGAATACTCTATGAAGGCAAAAAGGAATTTGTTATAGCTGTTGATTTAGATGGCGTTATTACTCCTATTTCATCCTGTCATCACTCTGAATATGTGAATTTAAGACCTAATACAGAGGTAGTCGAAAATTTGAGACAGCTAAAGAAACAAGGAGCTAAAATAATTATTCATACTTCACGACTGAATGAGGATAAAGCCATAACGGAAACTTGGCTAACAACTCACCAGATTCCTTATGACGATATAATTTTTGAGAAGTTGAGAGCTGATATATACTTGGATGATAGGAATGTAATATTTGAATCTGGATGGAAACAAAAGCTAGAACAGCTCATAGAGTTTCGCAAATTAAATAGTAATGAGGAGGAAACAGATGTCTCATAACAACAAAAATAACACAGTAGTTATGTTTTCAGGGGGAGTTGACTCCCTAATAGCTTGGCTCTTTTTGGATAAACCCAAATGTGTCCATATCAATCTACACGTCCCTTATGCTCAAAAGGAATTAGAGACTGTTAAATATTTTTCTCAGAAGTTTAACATGAATTGTGAAATTGTTGATATTGCATCAATAAATTCACAACCACTCTCCCCTACATTAGAAGATCCTTTTATTCCTTCAAGGAATCTTCTGTTGGCTATTATTGGGAGTTGGTTTGGCGAAAGGGTCTGTGTTGCAGGTGTGAAAGGAGACCTTGTAGAAGATAAAAGCCCACAAGCGTATGAAAAAATGAGTGAGCTTCTTACAAAATTTTCTAGAAAAAAAATCGAAGTATTTTCCCCTTTTTGGGAGATGACGAAAGGCGACATTATTGAATGGTATGTGAAAAGCGGTGAAGAGATAGAAGCCTTACATCGGACAGTTGGTTGTTATCATCCAGCTCTTCATCAATGTGGTGAATGTGGCTGTTGTTTCAGAAAGTGGACTGCTTTCAAGGTAAATAACATCCAACCGCTATTTGAAGTTTGCAATGAAATTAGAAACAAGTATAGGGAACGAGCATTATCTAATTACTATGATGAGCAACGAAATCGGGAAATTTTAAAAGCTTTGGGTGAAAATTATGATTAGACAAGTAGTTCTCTATTTAACAAGACGATGTAATTTGCGATGTGAACATTGCTATATCCCTAATATATCCTCTAAAGAACTTACGACAGAAGAACTATGCAGAATTATCAGAATTATCCATGAGAAAATAAAACCTGAGATGATCATCCTTTTTGGCGGAGAACCATTTGTAAGGCAGGATATAGAAGAGATCATTGATTGTATCAATTCTGTTGATACCCATTATACTATAATAACTAATGGAACGCTCAAAAAACATAATGTCATAAAAAAATTAAAGAGTCTTACATTGAGTATAGATTTTCTCCCTTGGCAAGTATCATCAGAAATACGAGAAAATATTCCAGTAATTGTAGAAAAATCTCTTGCTGGTTTTGAACTTTTAAATGAGTCGCTACAATTTGATTTACCTGAAGTAGTGGTTTCTACCATTGTCACAAAGTATAATGTAAGCTTTTTGCCGGAAATTGTGAAGTGGATGAGCGAACGGGGGATATGGACAATTCCTGGGATTGTCCACACTGTAAGAAATCAAAATTTCACATTTAGAGGCGAAACAGATTTAAACATTAATGAAGAACAAGCGAGTTGGATCGCAGAGAACATGATACAGTTGAAAAAGCAGGGCTATCTCATCCATAATATAAATAAATATTTTGAACTTCTCCCTACATACATAGATTTTTCATGGAAATGTACTTCTCTTGATTACTTCATAATTAACGCAAATGGAGACCTTCTGGCATGTCATGATTGGCCTGGCAGGAACTTTCCTCAAATAAATTTCCTCGACTCTGTTGCTCAAAACAGAATCGATTTCAATAAGTTCCAAGAGCTTTATGTAGAAGATGTTAAAGAATGCCCATGATGTTACTATAATCATAAAATACAACTATTTTACTCAAAACGTGAATTTAATGTCTTAATCCACACATAGCCACTATAAATACTGGTAATGATGAAAGAGAAAATATATATAGATAAAGAATTCTGGGAAGATATCTATTCTTCCGAAGAGTATTTCATGAAAGATATGGAAATCAATGAGGGAAACGATGGGGAGGATGAATTTGAAACAAAAGTATTTCATATTATAAAAGAAAAGACTGTTCTGGATGTGGGATGTGGTGAAGGATATTTCTCCCTTAAAATGGCAGAATGTGCTAGGAAGGTTGTGGGTATTGATTTTTCTGATAAAGCTATTTCATTATCTCAAATTAATCTTTTTTTAAGCAAGAAAGCAAACGTCAAATTCTGTATAGCAGACGCAAGTATGTTGCCATTTACTGAAGAAACATTTGATGTTACTGAAGAAACATTTGATGTGATTATAAGTAGACGTGAACCTGTTACTGCTACAACAAAAACTTTAACTGAAGCTTATAGAGTTCTGAATAAAGGTGGTTCTCTCATAGAAATAACTATTGGAGAACATGACAAAATAAGTCTTAAGGAGGTTTTTGGCAGAGGACAATTGTATGGAATTAAAGGAAAAGTTGCTGATTTAAAAAGAAGAATGCTTGAAGCAGATTTTAGGTTTATCAAAATCAAGGAATATAAAGCATTTGAAATATTTCAAAATTTAGATGATTTGATAATCAAACTTGAAACAACACCAATAATTTTTGACTTTGATGCCCATCAAGATAAAAAATATCTTAATCAAATTAGAGAGACATATATGACAAATACGGGAATTAAAACAGAAATACATCGACTGATCATAATTGCACGTAAGTAAAAGGTTTATAATAGGCTCGATCAATGAAAATTTGCTTTATCTCTGATTACTTAGAAGGTGGTGGTGCTGAGATCTATATGAAGGTCCTCATTAAAATGCTGAAAAAAAAGGGGCATGAAGTTTTCCTCATTGCAGATGAAGAGCTTAATGGTAGCCATCCTAATCAGGAAGTAAATGTTTATAAAGTCCCCTTCATTAGAAAACCGCAAGATACAAGTGAGTTTATGGCCTTTGCCCAAATTACCAAAGAAAGTTTTGTCTTAATTCTAGATATTGTTTCATGTGAGAAACCTGACTTGATACATGTGCATAATATTTTTAATCCATATTTGCTAAACTATATTGTAGATTCCAAATTTCCTATAGTAAAAACATTACATGATGTCAGGCCATTTGCCCCAAAAGTGGATAAAAATCCTCTCGACGAAAACGAGCTTGAAACAACATGGGGAAAGAGCATGTTAGAGATTTTTCCTAAATTTTCAAAGATTTTTGTCTTTTCAAAATTCTTGAAGGAGCTTGCTGAAAGCTGTGTCCCTCAACTAAAGCATAAAATTGTCCAACTTACCCCATTTTCACCAATAGAGGTACTCTCTCAAAAAGGACAAACCTATGAAACGATAGATAGTTTGAGTCATAATATTGA